>CAYSXM010000626.1:0-3340 GCA_964434905.1 uncultured Pirellulales bacterium
CATCCGTTCGATTTCCAGGTCCAGCGGCGGGCCCGCCGCTGCCAACCGGCGGAATTCGTCGCTTGTTTCGAACGACGTACCGGCCACGCTTAGAATTCGATCGTTCGGTTCCAAGCCCGCGGCCGCGGCTGCCGATCCCGGCACCACGCGTGTCAGCGCCACGGTGCCCGGCTCCGCTTCATCGTAACGCCACGAAATGCCCAATCTCACCGGTTGGCCGGCCAGCGTCACGGACAGCTCCACCGGCTCGGCCCCGGCGTTCCGCTCGACCTTCACGCCCACCGTTCCTGTTGCGGCCAATACCAGGCCACGCAAGTGGTTTTGGTCGAGCACACGCAAGCCGTCGAATTCCACCAGCCGATCGCCGGAACGCAACCCGGCCTGGTCGGCAGGCGACCGAGGCTCAATCTCGACCAGTCGCACTCCGGCACCGGCGCTGTCGTCCATCATGACACCCAGCCGGCCAGGCAACGGCGGCAGCGGGCGTTCGAACGCCACACGTGCCTCGGGCGTTTCGTTTCGCGAGGCTTCGCGAAACGGCGCCAGGTTCTCGCCGTCGGCCAGTTCCTGCACGACGCGCACCAACAGCCGCGTTACCTGGTGCATGCCCGGCAGGTTCAGCGTTTCCGGGTCGTCGCTGGGCCGGTGATAGTCGTCGTGCAAGCCGGTGTGCAACATGACGGCCGGCAACCCCTTCTGAAAAAACGGGTAGTGGTCGCTGTTGTCCTTCATTTCCCAGGAAAAATCGAGCAGCAGGTCCGGCTCCTGGTTTTCGAGCGCGATGCGGCGCCGCAAGCCCGCGCTGGTGCGCGTGCCCAGCACCTCGAGCCGCCCATCGCGCAGCCGCCCGACCATGTCCATATTCACGAGCACCGCCACACGTTCCAGGGGTAGCGTGGGTTGTTCGAGCCAGTGATAGGAACCCAACAGCCCCTTCTCTTCGCCGTCCCAAAACGCGAAGAGAATTGTCCGCTTCGGAGGTCTGCCGATCGTCGCAAACGCCTCGATGACTTCCAACAGCGCGGCATCTCCGCTGGCATTGTCATCCGCGCCGTTGTGGATGTAGCCGATGGGCCCAAAGCTGTTGTCGCGCGTGCCGTAACCCACGTGGTCGTAATGCGCGCTAACGACCACTACCTGGTCTCGCAGCTCCGGATCGGAACCCTCGAGTAGCGCCAGCACATTGCGATAATTGGCCCCGAAGGGCTGGTAGTAGCTGTTGTGACTAGCCCCACCCGCCAGGCCGTGGCGTTGTAATTCCTTGCCCAGGTACACACCCGCTGCGCGGCCGCCGCGGCTCCCGGCCTCGCGCCCCTCGAACGTGTCGGCCGACAGGTAATCGACATGCCGCCGCAGATCTTCAACTTTTAGCGAAGCCAGCTTCGCCGCCATGGCCGCATTTTCCGCGGCATGGGCCGACCAGCCACAGGCCCCGAGCGCGGTCGCAGCCGCCAACTTGAGCGCGATCGGCCACCTGCCCTCCAGGCGTCGCCGTGCTCCGGGGGTCCGTTCCATGGAATACTCCCATCTGGTTCGCGAACGATTACCGAATCAATCTTGCCTAGCGGAAGCAGTTTCGGCGGTTGAAACAAGAGTCGTTTGCGGCCTTCCCCGACCGAAGAACACCGGTTCGATTGCTACGGCACAGCCGAGCCAGGCACCTGCACCGCGGGGTCGACTCCTGGTACCGGCGACGCCGTTCGCAGCGCCCCCGCCAACGTGGCGCGCAATTCAATCTCCAATGCTGCCGCCGATTCTTGCGTATAGGCCCCCAACACCGCCAGCTTGCTCAAGGTTTCGCCGAGCGTTAGCTTCCGCCCTGGTGGCCAATTCACAATGGCGAAGGCCCGTGTCGAGGGGATCCCCGCGGTGAACTCCGCCGGATCGACGTGCAGCAAGTAGTCTTCCACGGTGTTGGGTTCAAGCCAATGGCAATGTGTCGCTTGCAGACGCCAGGCCTGCGGGCCGGCGGGCTCCAGCAACCACAGCAGCGTCTCTAACCGCCCGGTCCGATGATCCACTACCACGGCATAGCGCAGCTTCACTTCGCCGTGGCCAGAACCGCGCTGCTGCACTCCTAAGAAATCGACCACCGCCAACGTTCGCGAGCGCACTGTAAAACGAAGGTTTTCGTACTGCCGTTCCATTTGCGACAAAAACAATTTGCCCACAACGCCCAGCCCGGGATCCTGTTCGGTCGAGCCTTGGCTGGAAACAATCGCGTCGCGTTGATTCATGCGGGTGCTAAACCCCAGTCCTAGTTTCGCCAGGTAGTAGTGCGGCACAGCGGCGCGGTCGTCGAACACGACGCGCGCGGCCAAATTGGTCGAAAGCAACGTGGCCAGCTTCACCACGATGCCGTGCAGTTCGGACTGATCCTTCTCACTCAGGTGCGGCCGGCTCTTGATTACCAGATGGGTCCAACCGCGGGGCGGGGTCGAGCCGACCACCGTTCCAGGCGCTATCCGATCGATCGGAATCGTGTCGAGTTCGTAGCGGTGCCCCGGGGCCACCGCGCTCGTGGCTGGCGGAGCCGCCGGCCCCTCGGCTACCACGCACGTCGCGCCGAGCGCCGCTAATAGTAGCGCCGCCAGATTCGCCGGCCACAAGCCGCCGGCACGACTCCGGAATCGTTCCCCAACGGCAACCCACAGGCCAGCGCGACCTCGCCAAGTCCTACGCGTCGGCACCCGTGGCCGCTTTGGAACCCGCATCAGCAAATCGTCCCAGCAACCGCGGAATCTCACAATCTGCGTCTCCTTGCATCCTGCAAACCGCGCACGCGGTAGCTTGGCCATTAACCGTCTGTTCCGAAATTTTAGTCCATCCTGAATTTCCAGGGGTAGGTCGAATCCCTGGATCAGCAACGCCGAAGTAGGGGAAGACTTGCCCGACTAGTGAATCTTGCACGATGGAGTTGACCCGTCGATCTGATTCGGTTGCAACGGACGCACCTGGCGCCGCACGCGCCACGGCTCGACAAACCGCGCTCGACAAACAAGGTCAGCGCGTGAGACAGTTTGGCTGGCCTGGCTGGCGGTGCGTGTAACAACCGCTGATGGCCCCGATTGTGTACTCCCCGCGTCCCGAATTCCCAACAACCCCAGGTCAACCTTGTCGCCTAGGGTGGCCTCGGCGGCTGGGCGAGATAGAATGACCGCGTGGCCTTGCGAGGGCATCCCTCGCCGGGTGGTGGTTGCGGGCAGCGCCGCGCCAACGACCGCCAAACCCGCCTCCTGGACTTGCACGGCCACGCGGACACGGGCGACCCCCCGCGGCGGGCGGGGGGGGGGGGGGGGGGCGGGGGGGCGGGGGGCGGGGGGGCGGGGGGGGGGGGAGG
>CAYSXM010000627.1:0-3337 GCA_964434905.1 uncultured Pirellulales bacterium
GCATCAACCCGGTGTTCCCCTCCTGAATCAGATCCAGGAAGCTCAGCCCCCGATTGCGATACTTCTTGGCGATCGATACCACCAACCGCAGATTGCCACCCGACAGGTCGCGTTTGGCCTGCTCGTAGTCGTGGAACTGCTGCTGCATCCGCCCGCAGCGCCGCCGCAGACTCTTCGGAGTCTCCAGCGTCATCCGCATCAGGTCCTTTAACTCGCGCCGCGCGTTGGCCCGCTCGTCGGCAAACCCTGGTTGCAGCGCCCAGGCGGCCGCCCGAGACTGCAGCAAATCCATCCGCCGCGAGATTTCGCACAGTTTCTTGATCATCGGCTGCACGCGCCGCGTGCGCAGGCTCAACTCTTCCACCAGCCGCAGCGCCTTCGATCGGCGACTCCACAACCGGCCCAGCGCGCGGCGCCGCGCGCTCGGCTCGCGCCGGCGACTGATAGCGCGCAGGAAGTCGGTATCGTTCATTTCCAACAACTGGCCCAGGGTGCGCAGGTTGTGCGGCATCCGCGCTAGAATCTGCTCCTTGGTCAATTGCTCGGTCAAGGAAACCTTGATCGTGCGGTCGAACGGCAACACGCCCTGGTGTACCTTGGTCAGCGTGTCGACCGTGGCTCGCATCGCATATTCGCAACCCAGCACGGTGCGGCGAAAACGTTTTCGAGTGACTTCGATCTTGCGCGCTAGCGTGATTTCCTGCTCGCGGGTGAGCAATGGAATTTCGGCCATCTGGGTGAGATACAGCCGGATCGGGTCGTCGCTCCAACGCCCATTGTCCAGATCGCGCGCCACCGATACTTCCTCGACCGGAGCGTCGTCGTCGGACAGCGCTTCCAACCCCGCATCCACGCGATCCAGATCCTCGCGCGACCGTGGCCCCGACGATTCATCCGCGCGGTCGGCGGGGGCCTCGTTCAGCAATTCGATCCCCGCCTCGTCGAGCTGCATCAGCAACTCGTCGAGCTTGTCTGGCTGCACCGCTTCGTCTGGTAGCTGCTCGTTGACCTGGTCGTAGGTGAGATATCCCTGCGACTTCCCCATCGCTAGCAGGTCGTGTAGCTCTTTTTCGCCGTTGTCCAACAAGGGTTCCTCCCGCGCTTGCGGTGCGCTAGGTCCAAACTAGTATGGTCACGCGCTACGGCGCGGGCAACGCGCCGTTCTGGCCTCGCAACCTGCCCGGTCGACCTCCTACCCCTCCGTGGGTAGCGAGATGCCGCGCCGGGTTCGTTCCGTGTCGATCAGTGTTTGCAATAACGCCTGTTCATCATCTTCTGTGGTTGTTCCCCGACCGGCGTGCAAGGCGGCCATCTGGGCTCGTCCCGCTGCCTCGGCCTCGCGGCGCGCCATCTGGCCAAGCAGCGATTCCCACACCGCCGACCACTCCACATTGCCTGCAGCCGCCTTGGCCCGTGCACGCTCGTCGCAGTCGACAAGTAAATGTTTGATCCCTGGATCGTCAAATTCCAATAGCAATCTGCCAAAGCTGGGTACGATTCCCGTGTCGGCTAGTTCTCCACAACGCTCCAACACGGTTCGGCACGCCGTGTGCTGTACCCGAGCCCAACAATTCGCGGCCCGCATCGCATCCAAGGCCTCGGGATACGCCAGCAAGATCTCCAGCAGCAACGACTCGGCGGGGTCCAAGGTGCCCGGGCCCTCCGCTTGTGGGGTCGGCTCGTTCGATTGCCGCCGCGTGCGCTCGTCGCCACGTCGTAACGTCGACAAGCGCCCGCGCAGTGCCTGCTCTGCGATCTCGAACCGCCGCGCCAATCGGTTCAGTATTTGATCCTCCTTCAGGTGGGCAGCGCTACTGGTTTCTCCCGAGCGCCGGGGCAACTTGGCCAGCGTGGCCAGGATCGACTCCAGCGCCGTATGCACGTCGTGCGTGGTCGGCGTGGGCCCCAGAGTCGCCACGGCCACACGCATCCGATGTTCCAGGGCGTCCACCGCTCCGGACACCTGCTCGGCAAACGCCTCGGCCCCCTGGGCCAACAAATACTCGCAGGGGTCTTGGCCGTCGGGCAACGTCAAAATCCGCAGATCAACCTCCTGAGCCAGAAACAGTTCCAGAACTTCGTTCGTGCGGCGCTGGCCCGCCTCGTCACCGTCGAGCACCAGCACGATCCGATCGGCAAACCGCTTCAACAAGCGAATGTGGTGCTCGCCCAAGGCCGTGCCCAGCACCGCCACCGCATGGGTAAACCCAAATTGGTGTGCCGTCATCACGTCGGTATAGCCCTCCATCACCAACGCGGTGCGTGTGCGGGCCATTGCGTCGCGCGCCAGGTCCAGGCCGTACAGCAGCCGACTCTTGGAAAACAACGGCGTTTCGGGGCTGTTGATGTACTTGGCCGGGCTGGCCTCTTCCTGGCCAGGCAACAGCCGGCCTCCGGTGGCCACAGGGCGCCCTTGGGGATCCCGAATTGAAAACAGCACCCGTCCCCGAAAGCGGTCATAGGTCTGATTGGTTTGCGACGACCTGCCCAACAGCCCCAACTTTTCCAATAGCGCGGCCGAAAACTCGGTGCCCTTTGCCCGGGGAACCAGCCAATTCCAAGCGGCCGGCGCATAGCCTAGGTGGAATCGCTGCCACAGTTCCCGGTCCAGACCGCGCTGCTCCAGGTAGGTTCGGGCAGGGGCGGCCTCGGGCGATTCTAGCAGGCACGCCTGGTACTCGGCCTCGACCCAGGCCAGGGCCTGGTACCACAGCCGGCGTTCGTCGGTTCCCCCGACCGCACCACCGCGGCGCTCGGGCAATTCGACCCCCGCGCGCTCGGCCAACAAAGACAGCGCTTCGGGAAACTCAACCCCCTCGGCCTTCATGACAAAGCTGAAAATGTCCCCGCCGATGTTGCAGACCCAGCACTTGAACGATTGCCGGTCGGGGTTGACCTGCAGGCTGGGGCGCGCGTCGTCGTGCCAAGGGCAAAGGCCCTTGTAGCCACGCCCTTCGCGGCGCAATTGGATGTAGTCGCCCACCAGGTCGACAATGTCGACCGCGCGGCGAATCTGTTCCTTGGCGTCGATTAATGACGCAGCCAACACCGGCGCCTCCTTGTGCCTTTTGCGGCGACTCGCCGCGCCAGGCGACGTCGCACGTGCGGGCTCCGCCCGCACCCCCCACCGGCACCCATTGCCGCGATCCAGGTGATCTGGGCGCGCAATGGTCCACAACAGGGTGCAGGATTATAAGAATGGCCCCCGCGCGGGTCAATCGCACGAATAGCCATTCCCGGCGAGCCCCAACACGTCGCCGTAAAAGACTGATGCTCCTCAGGTTGCGATCCACAATCGATGCCGAAGAGACCTGCTCGTTGGCACCCGTTCCAGCTC
>CAYSXM010000628.1:0-3336 GCA_964434905.1 uncultured Pirellulales bacterium
GTGGCCGCTTATGCCAAGGCCTTTGCCGCCGACACGGCCACCTGGGCCGCCAGTGAGGCGGTGCAAGTGTTCGGAGGCATGGGCTACAGCACCGAATTCCCGGTCGAGAAGTTGTATCGCGATGCCAAGGTGCTGCAGATCTACGAAGGCACCAGCGAAATCCAGCGCAACATCATCGTTCGCGAACTGGCCCGACAGTAGCGACGGGGGTAGCCTTCCCTTCTGCGAAACGGGCGCTGCGTGATTTTGGGGGTGGATCATGCAGGGGGCAGCGAAGCCTTGTAGTGTTGTAGGTCAGTTTTGAAGTGTCGTGTCAGGCCACGGCCTGACACGGCGCGTCCGCGCGCGAACCGCCCTAGTTGGTACGTCCTATCTTTCCGTACCTGACGAGTCCTTTCGTACCTGACGAATCCTTTCGTACCTGACGAGTATCCACGGCACGCTGGAGTCCTAGTGGTTGCCACGCGTCGCGCGCGTGTACTGCGTGCCAATCCCACGCCTGGCTTGACACCAGGTCGCCCGACCTGGAGCCCCAGTGTCCCCCCACGCGTCGCCCCGATGCGTGAGTCGCACAGGGCCAAGAGGAATCGGACATCATCGCGAACCGCTTGCCAACCGCTCCTCGATCAGCCGCCACTGTGCATGCAAACCAAGCCGTTTGATCCATTCGGCTAGGTACGCCCCGTCGATGCCGTCCCCCTGCACCTTCAATATCCCCACGATATCCCGCAGGTGCTTCTCCGATCCTCCTTCTCGAAAGAAATCCAATTTTTTGACGATCACATCCTCCGCCGTGGCGAATGTCATTTCGAAATCGGCTGCCGCAGGTAGCCGCACGCCTCGCGACCGACGAGACCGGTTGAAATCCGAATCGCTTGCGACCATCACATCCACCTTGAGGCCGGATGCCGGGTGGAGGATGTTGAACATGAAGTGGTCGCGCGCTGCCTTCTCCGCCGCCTCGACTGAGCAAAAAAAGTGGGGTGCCGGAAACGCCGCACAAAATGGCCGAACCTGCGATTCGTCGAGCCAAACCACCACATCGATATCGTTGGTGAAGCGAGGCTCGCCGTGTGCGATCGCCGCGATCGATCCGGTAACCACATACGGGATTCCCTGCCCGTCGAGGGTGTTGCCAAGATGTCGCAGCAAGTCAGCTAGCTCCATGCGACATCCTTGCGGCGACGTGAGCGCGAAGCTCTGATTCAGACCATTGGGGATGCTGGATCCGCGCGGTTCTCTCGATCAAACCGCAGGCGAAACGCCACATGCCATTGGCCATCGCCAGCCGCTCCGCAGGCGTTTTGGTCCGAAGCATGGCAGCCGTATCGTCAGTCAGAATCTCGTCGGTGAATCGGCGACGCAAAGGGTTGATCGCCCCGAGTCCCGATTCGTTCGCGTTCGTTTCCTCCCGACTCATTCCACTACCCCGCAGAGCGTGCGGACAATGTCGTTGTTCAAGCCCGCGACTTCAGTTTTGTAGGTCAGGTCATTGCCTGGCGCGACGCTTCCGCGCGCTGCGAACCGCCCCGGTTGGTATGTCGGATCGTTCCGTACCTGACGAGTCCTTCCGTACCTGGCGAGTACCCATGGCTCGCAAACCAACGACTTGCGTTGCCATTTTGCCATCGCATCCAGGGGATGACCGAGCCCGTCGCATTCTTCAACGGCCTGCTAGCGCAAGACTGGCTCGAACGCGCATTATAGTGCGCCGATCGACGCCGCGAACGGTGCCCTGTGCCTGGCGAGTTATTCCGGACGGCCGGTGCGTAGCCGGTCGACCAACCGCGCCACCAGCCCGCGCCCCAGGCCCGAGGGTCCGAACACCCTTGCGGCCACGGTGGCAGCGGCCGCCGTCGGGCGATTGGCGATAATTGCCGGTTGCGCGGAATTGCCATCGGCAGCCGTCGTCCGCGCGCCGCTCGACAAGTGGCTTTGCAATGCGGCCAGACTGCTCGGCCGAGGGGCGAGCCCGGGATTAGAAATCGAGCTTGGCGCTGGCGGTGGGATGGTGGCCGGGGCGCCCTTGGACTCGGCCGACAAATTCAGGGCCGACGCGCCCAGCGCAGCGAACGATCCGAGGTCCGACGTACCGAAATTTGCGGCCCAAAGTGCATAGTCGCCGGTGCCCACTTGCCCGTTGCCGTCGAAATCGGCCGACAGGTGGACCCCGATCTGGCCGAACTGCGCCGCCCAAATGGCGTAATCGGCGGTGCCGACCTGGCCGTCGCCGTTGGCATCGCCAATCAGCCGCGGCGCAACCAAGCGAATTTTGGCGGCATGGTCGGTATCGAAAAGCCGATCGCCGCCGACGTCGATCCGCAAGCCCATTTCTCGGCCGTCGAAGCCCTGGAGCTGCGTCTTGTGCGACCAGGGTATCGCCACCTCCCACACCCGATTGTTGCCCGACCCGCCGCGTGCGTACACCAGATCGCTTTCTGTCACCAAGCGGCCGGGGAAACCGAGGCCTTCGTTGTCGCGATTGTAGAACGCGTTGCCCAGGTAGGGCTTGGTGAACTTGGGGTCCGTGTCCTGAAATGCGCTGAATTGGCCGTCGTTGTCGATCTGGCGAAACACATCGGGAACGCCCACGTTGACCGTAACCTGGTAGCTCGGCGAGGCATTGTTGAGGGTCAGCAGGTAATTGTCGGGTCCGAAGAACCAATTATCGGCGGTCCCATCGAGCCAAACTTCGGTGTTGGAGGAGGGCCCCTTGAGCGCCAAGTAAAGATACTCTTCGTCCCAGGCTACGTAGGTGGTTGTCAGGGTCTGCAAGAGGTTATTGTCCGACACCAGCTTCGTATTGGCGAACCCCCACTGGTCGCTCAGAACGGTCCATCCCTCGCCGGGCGCGATGCTGCCGTTGACGACGGGAGTTGCTTTGACGATGCGGTT
Organism: uncultured Pirellulales bacterium; assembly: GCA_964434905.1. Lineage (GTDB taxonomy): Bacteria > Planctomycetota > Planctomycetia > Pirellulales > CAYNRE01 > CAYSXM01. The sequence continues at coordinate 2,896 of CAYSXM010000628.1, forward strand.
GGAAATCGGATAGGCCGGATTGGCGTCGCCCCCGTCGATAATTCCGTCTCCGTCGGTGTCGGCCGACGTGGGGTCGGTCGAGGCGCCGGGCAGCGCGGCCGCCTCGGCCAGGTCTGAAAGTCCGTCCTGGTCGGTATCGCTCGAGGCGTTCGAGCTTCCTAGCGTGGCCTCGGTAATCGAGAGCGGCCGGGTCAATCCGGCGGGGTTCGAATCGGCCAGGCCGTCGTCGTCGGCGTCGGGTACGACGACATGTTTCAGAAAAGGTGCCGAGGTGGCCGCGAAGTTGGCGGGATGCAGGTTTTTCAGGATCTGGCCATTGATGGCGAAATCCTGGCCGATGCCCCCCGGCACGGCCCAAATGCCGTGATTGAATTCATACTTGCCCAGCCCCACCTGCGCGTAAATTGAATCCAGGCTGTGGTTGACCTCGTGGACGGCGAC
>CAYSXM010000629.1:0-3335 GCA_964434905.1 uncultured Pirellulales bacterium
GCTCCGGCGGTCACCGAACGGGAATTCCGGCGCTATCTCGACGGTGGCATCCTCGCCCACGGCTTTGCCCGTGCCCGCTGTGCCGACTGTGGCCACGATTTCCTGGTCGCCTACGCCTGCAAGTGTCGTGGTGTCTGCCCATCCTGCACCACCCGGCGCATGGTCGAGACCGCCGCCCATCTCGCCGACCATGTCATCCCGCGCCTGCCGGTGCGGCAGTGGGTACTCTTGTCAAATCGCGCCACAATAAGGCCATCGATTTGCGGCGTAATGCGGCCAGCAGAAGTGGCTGTTTAGCGGTTTCGGACGGTTGAGTTTTTACGCGGTTTTTGGGCTTTTTGCAAACCCGATAGGTGGCGACCGGAAGGGTGTCAAGGGGACCGTGGAATAAATGCCAGCTTCTGGCGTTTATGCCGCGAAAGCCCCTTGACAGCCTGGAGGGCGCTGACGCTGAAGGCAGTTGCCGGGGAGGGTGTTTTTTGATCCCCGGCGGCTGCCTCACGGCGAGTGCGGGGTCTGGGGCGGAGCCCCAGGGTGTTGTGGCGATGGCAGAGGGGCTAGCGCGCAGCCGGGAGAGGCTGTGCAGGCTCCCTGGCAGGGGTGGCACGCGCCGGCGAGGTGGCTACGGGAAGGGGTCGTGGTTTGCGCCGGGTCTCGCCGTCGAGGACGATGCGATAGGCCTGGTCGCGCAGACGGTCCAGCGTTGCCGCCCCCATCAACTTGTTGGGAAACGCGGCGCCCCACTCGTCGAAGTCCAGGTTGCTGGTCAGCAGCGTGGTGGTGCGCTCATAGCGAGCGTCGATCAGATCATGGAAATCCTCATCCTGCGGCGAGCGCATGGGACGCAAGCCGAAGTCATCGATGGCCAGCACCTCGACCCGCGCGAGTTGCCGGAGCTTGCGCTCAAAGGAACCGGTTGCGCGGGCGGCGTGCAACTCGGCCAGCAATTTGGTGTGCGAAATGAACAGCACCTCATGGCCGGCCCGCAGCGCGCAATGACAGAGCGACTGAACGAGGTGAGACTTGCCGGTGCCGGTCGGTCCGGCAATCAGAACGGGCGAGTGTTCCGTGACGAATCGGCAGGTGGCCAACTCGGCAATCAGCGCGTGATTGACCGACGGACGGTGGGTGGTGTCGAAACGTTCCAGAGTCTTGTCGCCGACCACTTGGGCCTTGCGCAGGCGTTGGGCAAACTGGCGTTGATCGCGGCGGGCGATTTCGTCCTCGACCAACAGCGCCAGGAAGTCGGTGTAAGCCAGCTTGGCCTCGATCGCCTGGCGGTTTCTCGCGTCGAGCGAATCGAGGATGCCGGATAGGCGCAGTTGCTTCAGCAGCGGTTCCAGTTGGGGCATGGGATTCATGAGAGGAGTCCAAATAAATGAGGGAGATGCACGGCTTGCTGCGCGGTGTCGCGGCTCAATGCAAGAGATCGGAGGGCTGGCGGCTGAAGCGGCCACCACTCAAATAGGGCGCTTCCAGCGTGGGCGCCTCGATCAATTCGGGCTGCTGGTCGAGCCCCGTCTTGAGGATCTGCTTGATCGTGCGATAGCTTGGTGTGCCAAAGTTCAGCGCCCGACTGCAGGCTGCGTCAAGACGGCCGCGACCGAACGAGTCGGCGAGTCGAAGCAGCCCCTGAACGGCGCGCAGGTGGTCGAGCACGCGGTGGGCGAACAAGCTTTCGACCACGGCCAGACAGGCCGGCCCGACGGCCTTGGCCTGCGTCAAACACCACTGCGGATCGCGCATGAAGTAGGCCTGTGCATCCGGTGGCAGATGATCCTGCACGGTGGACCGGGCGCCCGGCTTGAACAGCCGCGGATGGATGGCCACCAACTCATGTTCCTGATCGATGCGCAGGGCATCCGGCGTGATCTCCAACCACAGCGTCTGGTGGATCAGGCGAAACGGTGCCAAGTAATGGCAGTAGTCATGCTGAACATGGCCGTTGCCGTGCAGCTTGGCCTTGGCCCAGGTCGGGCAGGTCGGCGCGATGGCGGGCAATGGCTGCAGCAGCGCCTGTTCCGTTTCGTTGAAGCGCTTGAGCGGCCGCTCGCGCGTACTGCCATGAACACGGTTACCCGCTTCGCCCTGCACCCACGCCTGCAATTGTTCGTTCGCGTGCGTCAGGCCATGGAATTCGCGCAGCGGCATGAAGTTGCGTTTGACATACTTCACACCCGCCTCGACGCGGCCTTTCTTGGCAGGGTCGGCGACCGGACAGGGGTCGATCACAAACGCATAGCCGAGGGCCAGTTCGCCGTAGGCGCGCTGCACGGTCGGTTCGTAGTAGCAGGCGCGGGTGATCGCGCATTTCGGGTTATCGATGCGCACCTTGCGCGGGACGCCGTTGAACCACTCGAAGGCGTGGCGATGGCAAGCCAGCCAGGTTTCGACGCTTTGGTTAGGGACCAGTTCGGCGTACTGGTGTCGGCTCCAGGATAGGGTCATGACGAAGAACCAGGTCTTGAACACCTCGCCGGAGTGCCGGTCGGTGATCAGCGGCCCGGAACCAAAGTCGACCTGCGCCTGTTCGCCGACGGCAAAGTCCAGCATCACGGTCGCCACGGGCGCGTCGGGGGCTTCGCTGCGAAGGAATCGGTACACGGCATGCACGCTACCGCTGTAGCCATGCTGGCGAGCCAGCGCCTGGCGGATGCTGCTGACCTGTATGCCCTGTTTGTGCCAGGCGAGGACGTCCTCCCGAAAGGGCTCTACCGTCGAGACGTGGCTCGGATTCTTGACCGGTCCATCGCTTGCCCCTTGGGCTGGTGTCTTGTAATGCCGGGCGATCGTTGTGTCGTCGGGCATCGGGCTCGTCGCATCCAGCCAATTCTGGCCGACGGCGATGTCGCGTACGCGCGCGACGGTGTCGCGCCCCACCTGCTGCGCTCGCGCAACCGCGCGATTGCTCTCGCCCAGTCGCAGGCGTTGAATGATTTGTCGTATTTCGTACATGTCGAACTTCCTGTTAGCCATTGCGTCTGCCCCCGGCAAAATTGCCAGAGGTTACGCAATTGGAAGTCCGAAACCCGCTCTTTTTTGCCTTCTACGTGGCCTGATTACGCCGCGATTTCACTGGCCGCATTACGCCGCGATTCCAGTGGCCGCATTGTGCCGCTACTGGAATGGCCTTATAGCGCCGCGAATTCACAACTCTCGGTGCGCAAGCGTTTGCACTTACTTGTCACCTGGAACGTGATCCGGCAGTTCTGAACGCCGCGCTGCACATTTTTCTTACCGCCATCGAGCGGGTACTGCGGCAGTGCACTCCGGGCGCCAGTGCACCCTTGCACCTCGGTGCGGTGGTCTTCATCCACCGTTTCGGTGCGCTGCTC
>CAYSXM010000630.1:0-3328 GCA_964434905.1 uncultured Pirellulales bacterium
GCCGGGCGGCCCGATTTTTTGAAGATTGTGTACCATGGTCCGCGCGCGATGGAGGAGTTGGTCTCGTACGACCCGCATTTGGTGGTGGGAGTGCTGGGCGGCGGCGCTGGCACGAGCTACGACGCGTTTAAACTGCTGAGCGAAGCCCGCAAGTACGGCGCGCGCGTGGCGCTGTTTGGTCGCAAGATCAACAGCGCGGAGAACCAACTGGCATTTGTCGAGTTCCTACGGCTAATTGCCGATGGACAGATTTCGGCTGAAGAGGCCGTGCGGGCCTATCACGGGGTGCTCGCGCGACTGCGCGTGCGGCCGCACCGTGCCTTGGCTGAGGACATGCAGTTGCAAACCAGCGTGATGAGCTACGGTGGCTCGGCCAGTGTTTCGGTGCCGGCTGCGTTGCCACACGGCAGCCTGGGTTTGCCCCCGGTGGCGATGGCGCAGCGGTCGGGCGTGGCCACGTCGGGCGGATGCGGCTGTGGTGGTCACTCGCCCGCGGCGTGCACGTGCCCTTCGAAATCAATTGCAGCGCAGGAAACGACATCGCCAGATGTTGCTTCCGCCACTGCGCCTGCGGTCGCCGCGCCGCCCGTGCCACCTGACTTTCGTCGCATGGGGCGTGCGGAAAAACTGGCTTACAACCAAGCAGAGCGAGACCGCCGTTTTGGCGTGTATCATCCTCGTTCGTAGTTCGACGAGTGAGTTGATCGAATTGCAATCGCACGGCTGGATTTTGAAGCACCCAAACACATCGCGCGGGAACTCAAAAAATCGAGCAGAAAAGTTATCGTAAATTATTTGACATACGATTTCGCTCGGCGGTATAGTCGCGGCCGGTGTTCGGTACCTGGCGACGTCGTTCGAGCCGCGCCTTGCTAATGAAATCTACTCTGCTTGCGGTCCGCATGTCGGCTGGTCCTATTTAGGGCTGGGCTGCGTTCTGTGCGGACGATTTTCGCGAACGGTCTTCCGCGTCGTTCCTTGCGCGGTCGATGCCTAGGACACTGTCTTTGTACGCCGCGAATTGAGCACGGCATCAAGCGGTGTTCAATCGTGTGCAGCCGGTCAGTGACAACTGGCGATGCTTGCCAACGGTTCGGGGCAGGCGGCCGGTTACATCGACCAGCAATTTTCAATGTGCATCCTGTCCGGGGCTCTGAGTCTTTTGGTCCTGAATTCCTGTGGGGTACTTCGGGCCTTCCTTCTTCGAGGTAAATCATGCTACGCCGAATTCTGTGTCTGGGGTTGTTGGTGACCTTGGCGACGTTGGCGCTCGAGCAGGTGCGAGCCTGCACCATGCCTGTGCCGCCTCCGCCGGAACTGGAAGAAAACGAGATCTGTGTGACCGCGTTGGGGAAAAACCCGATCACCGGCAAGAGCGAATTTCTGATTGGGATCGAAGTGGGGCTGTTTCCGCCGACCAGCCTGGCCACCTGTCAGTGTGGTTTGAACTTGGGCACAGGGCCCCTACCCGCTTCGGCCAGGATTCTGAGCGCCACCGTGCAGCAAGCTAGCGACTGGGATTCGCCCGATATGGCGGAAACCCCAGAGTTCGAGGGCTTTGAAACCGACGACGACACGGCCAACGAACTGGATTCGATGGATGGTTCGCTCGAGAACACCAACTCCTATGGATTTGCCGTGGAAGTCGAGCCGTTCGAGGCGCCCGATCCGAACGATCCCTTGAAGTATTTCATGGTTTTCAAGTTGGAAGTCGACATGATGGACATTCCGTTGCTGAACGGTCTGCCCATTCAGTTTGGCGCCGGATCGACCATGCCCGGACACCAGGTGATGCTGTTCACCGGCTATGCCAATCGATTGAACCTGCCGGTGCCCGAACCTTCGACCTGGGCCCTGGGCGTGTTGGGAATCGCCGGTTGCTTGGCGTGTGCCCGCCGCGGGCGTCGCGCTGCATAGGCGGCCGACAAAGTTTCAACCGACTTGCGAAGAGATTCCAGCCGCGCGTCGATCGATTATCGGTCGGCGCGCGGCTAATTTCATGGCTTCCAGGGGCACCTGTCCCCTGGTTTGGTGATGGTACCTGGTAACGCGAACCACGGCATTCTGGCACCAGGTTTTGCCATGCACCCCCGGGGCGAGGTAGGCTCGCGGAGATTCGGCGCACCCAGGCGTCGTAAATTTTCTTCGCCCAGGAGCCGATCGCGTGGAATTACTTGCCCGCCGCCATGACACCGGCCAGCCCGTCGAGATTCGTTGCGCAGGTCAGCGCGTAGCACATGTGCGTACCCTGGCCGACAGCCCGGCCACGCGCTCGCTACCCTGGATTGCGCCCGGTTTGATCGACGTGCAGATCAATGGTTACGGTGGTCAAGAATTCAGCTCACCGACGCTGACGGCCGACGCCGTGGCCGCCATCGTGCGTTGTCAGTGGCGCTTCGGCGTCACGCAATTGTTGCCGACCCTGACCACCGAGAGCTTCGAGGTCCTGTCGCATGGTCTAGCAACGATCGACGCCGCCTGCCGGACGTTTCGCGATGTCCGGCGCAGTGTGCCTGGAATCCACCTCGAGGGACCCTATCTGTCGGGCGAAGACGGCCCGCGCGGTGCTCATCCGCGCGCCCACTGTCGACCGCCCGATTGGTCTGAGTTTTGTCGGCTTCAGGCTGCTTCTGGAGGGCGCATCCGCATTCTGACCATGTCGCCCGAATACCCGCAGGCCCCCGAGTTCATTGCCCGGGCCACGGCGACCGGTGTGGTCGTGGCATTAGCGCACCTGTCGGCCGATGGGCAACAGATCCGCGCCGCGGTCGACGCGGGGGCGCGACTGAGCACGCACTTGGGCAACGGCGCGCATGGTCAATTGCGGCGCCACCCCAACTATCTGTGGGATCAACTGGCCGAGGATCGACTGTGGGCCAGTCTGATTGTCGACGGACATCATCTGCCCCCGGAGGTGGTCAAAGTTTTCTTGCGCGCCAAGCACCCGTCGCGGTGTCTGCTCGTGAGCGATTTGTCGGGCTTGGCGGGCTTGCCTCCAGGGCGCTATCCGTCGAGCGGCTGCGAACTCGAGATACTCGACGACGGACGACTGGTGATCGCGGGACAAGATCAATTGTTGGCCGGCGCGTCGCGGCCGTTGTCGGCGGGGGTGACCAATGCCATGCGGTGGGGAGAATTGTCGCTGGCCGAGGCGATCGATTTGGGCACGCGCCGTCCGGCCGAGCTGATCGGCACAGAGGTCGGTGGGTACAACGCGGGCGATCCTGCCGAGTTCGTGTTGTTCGATCTGCTGCCGGCGCGCGATGCCAAGCAACCCGACGACCTTGTCGTTCGCCAGACCGTGCTCGAAGGAACGTTCGTACCGTAG
>CAYSXM010000631.1:0-3314 GCA_964434905.1 uncultured Pirellulales bacterium
GGCGCCGGGCGTATAGCCCGTGGCGCCCGGGGTATAGCTTCCAGGCGCCGCGGCGGTCACATTGCCTGCTGGCGTGTACGGATCGGTACTGCCCCAAGACTGTGGAGTTTGTTGACTGGCATAGCCCGGCGCGGCCGAGGCGTCGGCGGTGTATTGCGGGTTCGCGGCGTAAGGCGCTCCGGTCGCGTATCCGCCGCCGGCGGCAACGTTCGGGGTGTATTGCGGCGCGGCGTTATAGGGATCGGCCACGGCGGGCTGCTGCCACGTTCCGGCGCCCTGGGGATCACCCCCCATGGCTACCGCGGGGGGCGCGGCGTTTTGATTCGGATCGCCATAGTAGCCCTGCTGCGGCGCCATCGCACCGTAGCCGGCAGTAGGCGACATGGCGTTGGGGTCATAGCCGGTCATGGGCGGAGCGGCCCCTGCATTCGGGTCGTAGCCCGCCATGGGCGGAGCATTGGCCATTTGGCTGGGGTCGATGGCGCCGCCGGGGGCCACGTTGGGATAGCTCAATGGGGTTTGGGCCACGGGCGACGTCGGGCCGTAGCCCGGCGCGATCGCGCCCGAAGGTAGGCCTGGCGTAGCGTTGGCCATTTGTGCTTCGGCGCCACGATTGCGGTTCCACGGCCACCAATTGCTGGCCAGGCGTGTCGATCCGCCGCTACGGCACCCGGTTAGGGTGAGCGTCAGGCCGGCAACTAGCAACATTCCGACAGTGGAAACTCGCATCGCGCTTGCATCCTTGCTGAACAGGTCAAAAGCCTGGAGGTCGAAGCCACGCGGAAAAAACGCGTTGAGCTGCTTACGAACGAATCCATCACCCGGTTCCGTGTCCAGACTTTGGCTGACGGGTATGGCCGAGCGCTGCGTTCCTTGCTCACGCGTGAGCTTGTATCTTATTTGTCGGTAGTAACGTTCCTACCGACCACAAAAACTGGGCAAAATGTGCCTGGCGACTGCCGGTTCTAGAAAAGTCGGGCGGGATAATACGCGCCCCCCCACCCCGGGTCAATGCCAGCGCCAACGATGCGGCGATAGCAATGCTGTCGAAAAAGGTGCCAGGAACCTTTTTTGCGCGACGCGGTAGCCGGACGGCGCGCCGCGGTCGGGAACTACACCGACCATTCCACTGCCAAGTCGAGGGCTGCCACGCCGCGCAGCACCAGCGAATCGTTCCAAACCACGCATTGGTCCGCGAGTTCCAGTCGACTCCAGCGGCGCAGCAGCGTTTCCAGCGCAAGCTGTGCCTCGAGCCGCGCGAGCGGTGCGCCAATGCAGAAATGAATTCCCTGGCCAAACGCCAGATGCCGATTGTCGGTGCGGGTGATATCGAATTCGTTGGGCTGCGAAAACTGGCTAGGATCACGGTTCGCGGCGTGAATCATGGCGAACACGCGTTGGCCGACTTCCCACCGGTGGCCGCCGATTTCCAGTGGTTCGGCCACCACGCGCACCATAGCGCCGGTAGGGCCATCGAACCGCAACATCTCTTCGACGGTGGCCGGTATCAACTCCGGCGACTCGCGCATGCGTTGCCAGACCACTGGCCGAGTTGCCAGCGCTAATAGCCCATTGCCCAACAGGTTGGTGGTGGTTTCGTGACCCGCGAACAGCAAGAGCACGCTCGTGGCGACGACTTCGTCGTCGCCCAGTACATCGCCCCGCTCTTGGGCGGAAATCAGCAAGCTGAGCAGGTCGTCGCCGGGTGCGCGCCGACGCTCGGCCACCAGGCGTCGAAAATGTTCTGTTAGATTTGTCAGCCCGTTCAGGGCACGGGAATATTTATCGGGCGCGCTAATCGCCGAGCCCACGAACAACGCCAGATCGTCGGACCAGTTTTTGTATTCGTCGAGTTCGTCTGCCGGTACGCCTAGCATCTCTAGAATGACCGTGGCCGGCAAAGGATAGGCAAACTCTCGGATCAAGTCGATCTGAGGGCGCCCTGCGAAACGGCTGATCAGCCGATCGACAATTGTCTGAATGCGCGGTCGCCAGCGCGCCACTACTGCCGGCGTGAAGGCCCGGTTCATCCAGCCACGCAACCGCGCGTGTTCCGGAGGATCGCGAAATACCACCCAGTGGCCTAACGCCGCTTCCAGGGGCGCCAGTTCCTGGCGCCGGCCAGGCGTGAGTTGCCGAAAAAACGGCCCTAACCGGTCGGACGAAAGTCGCTTGTCCTGCAACGCCCAACGCACGTCGTCATAGCGCGTCAGTACCCAACCGGGCAACAGGGGGCTGAAGTGATATGGGTCGGCGTCGCGCAGCCGCGCCAGCGCCGGATAGGGGTCGGCCAGCACGTCGGGATGTCGCGGGTCGTAAGCGTCCATGCGCGAAGATGGGTCGTTGGCTTAAAATCTAGAAACCCACGGACAGGTGCCGTTAGAATTCGTAACGTGTTTTATACCAACTGCTTGCGACCGCAAGTGTGAATCTCGATTGAGCCGCACTACGTTTTGCAACTATGCTTCCGCCCGAGCTGCACGGCGGGGCCGGCAGCGATTGTACTTGCTCTCGCGACGAGGTCCCAGCGCCGTGGGCGAACTTTCCACTTAGCAAGAGCCGCGTTGTCCATGGATCTCGAGGTCCATATCTTAGTGCCTGTACGCCGTAGCGGGGGCCCTGCGCTCCGACGTTGCGTGGCGGAGCTTTGCGCGTGGCTGGTCCTCGCTTGCTTGTGGCCCACAATCGGTTGTGGCACGACTCGCTGGAGCGACACACCTCGCACGGCGACCGAGCAATTGCTGCTCAGCGACGCGATCGACCAGGCGGTGAATCAACTTGACTTCAGCGCCCTCGCGGGCAAGGAAGTGTATTTCGAAGCCAGGTATCTCGAAGCCGTGGTGGACAAAGGATACTTGGTCAGCTCACTACGGCAGCATCTGTTGGCCAATGGTTGCGTACTGCGTGAAACCGCCGAAGATGCCGACTATGTGGTGGAAGCTCGGGCCGGGGCGGTGGGCACCGATCGTAACGAGTTTTCTCTGGGGTCTCCCTCGGTGCCGGTGCCTGGCATCCCGGGCATTCCCATTCCGCAAACGCGTCTGCCAGAGGTCACCGTCGCGCGCAAGACCAAGCAGCGCGCCGTGGCGAAGCTAGCGGTGTTTGCCTACAACCGCCAAACTGGCCGTCCGGTGTGGCAATCGGGAATTGCGCCGGTGACTAGTCACGCCCGCGATACCTGGGTGCTGGGAGCAGGTCCGTTTCAGCGGGGGACGATTTATCGCGGAACGCAGTTTGGCGGCGAACAATTGCCACTGAGCGAGTCGACTTCGCCGGCCAAGCGATCCTCGCGGCATCCGATCGATATTGATCAA
>CAYSXM010000632.1:0-3305 GCA_964434905.1 uncultured Pirellulales bacterium
GAAGTGGACATCGCCCAGGAAGCCTCCCCATTTGGAAACGATCTTGTCCTTCGCCAGCGGGTCGGCATCGAAATACAATCGCCAGTCCCAATGGGTCGCCGGCACCTCGGAAACGCTATACACCTTGTGAAGAATGTTGGCCCAATAGGTCTGCAAATCGCCAGCCCCTGGATAGAAGCACGACATGCCGACAATCGCCACGTCGCACGGCGCGTCGGATCGCTCGGCTTCTTTCAACACCGGCAAGGTCCCGGATAGCAAGCGCGTTCCACCCAAGCACACGTCGGCGTGCAGTTGCGCAATCGTTATCACCGCTTCGCGCAGGGCAGCTAGCTGCCCGATCATGTACATTCCCCGCGCTACCTGCTCTGTGTCCTCAATCTTGGTTAGCTGGCTCGGGCCGGTTGCATCGGCCCCCTGCCGATCCATGCCCTTCGACGCCACGCGCAAGCGGCCCAGGTTCATCCATTCCAGCGTTCGGGTGATTTCCTCGGCCGGGCGGCCCGCTTGTTCCAGCCGGGCTTTTTCGCTGGCAAACGTATCGCAATAGGGTGTTGGCACGCAGCGAATCGCGTGCCCGGGCCCTGTTTCCAGAAGCACCGTCTGCGCGCACCCCAGCGCCTGCCTCTGAAAGGTCGGCACAATCGCACCGGCAGCCACGGCCTCCTCGGTAAACAAATAGGCGGTGCCCATCAGCACCCCCACACGCACGCCACGCGCGGACAACCGCGCGGCTAACGCCGCCACCATGGCTGCCGACAGCGCGTCGTGAATGCCTCCTGCAAACACCACGTGCACATCGTCGCCCGCGCCGTGCGGCCCCAGGTGCTCTAGGATTACCTCGCAGGCCGCATCCCACAGTGCAAAGCTACTGCGCGGGCCGACATGTCCGCCGCACTCCCGGCCCTCTAAAATAAATCGGCGTGCGCCGTCCTTCAGAAACATTCGCAACAGGCCCGGCGACGGTACGTGCAAATAGGTGGGAATGCCGCGTTGCTCGAACTCGCGCGCCTGATCAGGTCGTCCGCCCGCTATCAACGCAAACGGCGGACGCGCCTCGAGAATCGCAGCCGTTTGTTCCAGCCGGATTTCCGGCGGCAGGAACCCCAAGATCCCCACACCCCAGGGCCGATCGCCCAGCCGCTCGCGGGTGGCCTCCAACAACGTGGTGACCTCTGCCTTGCGCAACAGCGACAGCGCCAAGAAGGGCAGGCCTCCACCTTGCGCCACGGCTTCCGCAAACGGCGCCGTGTCGCTGACCCTCGTCATGGGACCTTGAAGAATCGGGAATCGAGTGCCATGACTTGCTGCCAACGGCGCGTGCTCATCGAGCGGCTGGCAGCGCTTCGCCGCCTCGAGATGTTGCGCCACTCGGTCGGCCACCGCGTGCAAAATGCCCCCCACGGTGCAGTACTTCGCTGCCAACGGTGCCGCCGCGGCCCCGTCCTGGCCCAGCAGTCGCAACTCGTCCGGGCCCTCGGCCGCTAGGATCGTTCGCGCCGCCGTTCGCCAGGCATGAAGCCGTTCGGCAGGATCGTGAACCGTGGCCTCGGCTCGCGCGGCCTCGTCCGCCAGCGCGGTCGACAGAGCCGACCTCGGCTGGTGCGCGATCCGAATCGATTCTCCGGCCCGGGCGCCCACGACCGTGGTCTGACTGCCGTCGAAACTGGTCAGCCATTGCCGCGACCGTTCCGACAAACCAGCCTCGCGGGCCAGCAGCACCTGGGAATCGAATACCACCCCCTTGGCGCCAGCTACCGCGCACGCCGCAGCGGTGTTCAGACCGATACCTCCTTGCACCCACATAGGGGGGCAAACCGAGCCTGACACCGCCACCTGGCCGAACCAACGCTGGACCAAAATGAACGCGGTCGACTCTCCGATGCGCCCTCCCGCCTCATGTCCCTTGAGAATGACGCCATCGGCGCCAGTGGCCACTGCAGCGCGTGCCTCGTCGATATCGATTGCCTCGACAATCGCCTCGATTCCCGCCCCGCGCAGCCGGGCCACGTCGCCGGCCAAACGCTCACTTTGTCCCCCGGCCAGCACCACCCAAGACAACCGCTCGGGGCGATCGGTCAACAAGAACTCCAGTAGATTCTCGGGCTGGCAGCCCAACTTGACGCCAAAAGGGTGATTGGCAAAACGCGACAGTCGGTCCACCGCGCCCCTGACCGCGTCGACCCGAACGGCATATTCCAGGTCGAGCGTTCCGCGCGCTCCGGCTCGACAGGCCGCGATCGCCAAGGCAGGCTCGATTCGCCCCGCCGGGGTCATTACAAACATCTCGCCAAGTTGCATGGTCGTGACGCCTCTACGTGCCTAATACGGCGACAATTTCCTGCTGGTAGTGATGGTCAATGGTCGCCGAACTCGAAGTTGTCTGCGCCGAACGCCGGTAGGCTCGGCGTCATTCTGCGCCGCCCAGACAAACTGGGCGAGCGCCTCGATCAAGGGGCTGGGGTGTTCGGGCCCCTAGTCCTGGGCGATTGCCGAACCAACCCCAAATCCCTTTTTGCCAGCGCCACTCCGCAATGGTTACGGTGTACCCACCCCACCTGCCGATTCCACGTCGATTCAGAACACCTATTTTGACCCGGTCCAACGGCTAAAAAACAGAGAATTCCTCTGATTTCGTGGTCCCAACCCCCATCTGGGTAAAGGACGGGCCACCTGCTATAGCAAGCGTCGGCCGATAGCCACTGTTACGAAGACATGCGACCCGTCCAAGATCGGGCTGCCATGCGTGCAGAACTCTGCCTGACAGTGGTCGACCCCAACCAAAAAACTGAGAACCAAACGAGTTCCGTCGACGGGCTCGCTAGCGAAGCCACTGAAGAAGTGCGGCTGCCGAGCGGGCGTCGCAGCCTGTAGATTGCTTACGACAGTTTGCAACCTCGCCCGGCGGCGGTCGCAAACACGGCGACGAACGTCGATGTTTGCTCAGCCGGCCGAACTAGACACCGCACCGTGCAAAGAAGGGCCTGCGGCACAGGCATTCTTCAAGCGACGAATTGGTCGCAAGCCATGCCCGCCACTTGGGGCAAACGCCTACCGAACGTGGGCCCTGCCTTGAATACGTAGCAGCCCGATGAAGCATTCGACGCGCCTCCGACATCGCCTGGATGCGATGGCAAAATAGCGTCGAAAGTCGCTGTCTTGCGGGCCGCGCGGCGCGGTGCTCCGCGCTGGGCGAGGTTGAAAAATGCCACGATGGCATTTTTCAACGGACTGCCAGCCGATGCGAGAGCCGGGACTTGAACCCGGACGCCTTGCGGCACTGGAACCTAAATCCAGCGCGTCTG
>CAYSXM010000633.1:0-3301 GCA_964434905.1 uncultured Pirellulales bacterium
CTTCACGCTGAACCGGGTGAGCCTGTTCGCGCTGATCTTTTCCATCGGCATCCTGGTGGACGACGCCATCGTGGTGGTGGAGAACATCCATCGCCACCAGCAGCTCGAACCCGACAAGCCGCTGGCGCATATCATCCCTGGCGCGGTCGACGAAGTGGGTTTGCCCCGGCTGGAACGCCACTGGCCGGTTGAACTGGTGGTGCTGGCGGCGAACGATCGGGCCGCGCTGGGCGAGCGCGCTGTGCGCCTGGCGGCTTGGGTCGAACAGGCTGAGCACACAGCGTTGGTCGACGTGGCGGCGGCCTGTGCCCAATGGGCCGGCCCCGAGCGACTGGCCGTAGTGGCCACGGACCGTGCCGACCTGGCCAGGAAACTGCGACAGGCTGCCAAACTGTTGGGCGAAGCGGGGCGCGAACAAATTCAAGATCGCAGCGGCATTTTCTGGTATGCGCAACCGTTGGCGCGGCAAGGTCGGGTGGCGTTCGTGTTTCCCGGCGAAGGGGCGCAATACACGGGCATGCTGGCCGATCTGTGCCGGCATTTTCCCGAAGTGCGTCGCGAATTCGACGTGACCGACGCGGCGTTCGCACGCAGCCGGCTGGGGCAGCCGTTGAGCCGGTTGATTTTTCCTGCGCCCGAGTGCGCTGCCGACGCCGAACGCGAGCTGCTAGAGCTGGGAGGCGCGGTCACCAGTGTGACGTTGGCCTCGCGCGCGCTCGCGGCGCTGCTGCGAACCTTGAAATTGGCCCCCCAGGCCATCGTGGGACATTCCAGCGGAGAGTTTGGTGCGCTGATGTGCGCCGGCGTGATCGCACCCGAGGGGGACGAAGCGCTGATCGACGCCTTGGCCCGGGGTGCTGAAAACGCCGCCGAACTGGCGCATTCGGGCTTGGTGCGCGAGGCGACCTTGGTGTCGGTCGGCGGGGCCGATCGCCAGGCGGTCGACCAGGTGCTTGCCGCGTCGCATGGCAGGCTGGTGGTCGCCATGGACAACTGCCCCAGCCAACTGGTGCTATCTGGTGACGCCGCTTCGGCCGACACCGCGCTGAGCAGTCTGCGCGGCAAGGGGGGGCTGTGCGAACGCCTGCCCTGGGGTCGGGCTTATCACACCGCGGCATTTGAACCGGCCGTGAGCGTGGTGCGCCGCTACTTCGATGCCCTGCAACTGGCCGAGCCGGCGGTCGAGTTATGGTCTTGCTGCTCGGCCAGTCGGTATCCCAGCGAGGTCGCCCGGGTGAAAGAGCTGGCGCTGGCCCAGTGGTCGAGTGCCGTGCGGTTTCGTGAAACGATTGCGGCCATGTATGCGACGGGCGTGCGGGTGTTCGTGGAAGTGGGGCCGCGCGGCAACCTATCGGCCTTTGTGGCCGACACCTTGGCCAAACAGCCGCATGTGGCGGTGCCGCTCGACGTGCCACGACGCGACGGGATTACCCAGCTTTGCCGGGCCTTGGGCCAATTGGCTGCGCACGGCGTCGAATTCGACCTGGCGGCCCTGACGGCGCGGCGCACGCCGGCCGTGGTCGACCTCGATCAACCACCGTCGGTCGCCACGCGGAGCGACCCCCGGCTGAAGCTCGAATTGCCGCAGTTGGAACTTTCGGCCGAGGTGCTGGCCACGGTGCGCCGTGCCGAGGTGGCCGGGCGCGCGGATCGCGACCACGGCGTAGTACGTGCAAACGAGACCGCGCAGGTTGCCAGCACGCCGGCCGTGCCGAACGCGGCTGCGACGACGCACGCCTCGATACCGACTGCACCGGCGCCGGTGGCGCAGCCCGCGGCCACTCGGCCGCCAGCTCCAACGATGGCGCCCGTGGCGGATACCCAGGAAGCGCCACGTGTGGCGCCGCAGGTGCCTGTCGCAGCCGGTTCAGCGGGCAGCGCGAGCGGACTCGACGACCTGGCGGCGCGCCGCGCGCGGGCCATGGCCGATTACCAGCAAACCATGCGAGCCTTTTTGGAAACCCAGCGCCGCGTGATCTTGACGGGGTTGTCGGGCCTGCCTGCGGAGCAGAGCCATTTGGCGAGCGGCACTGCGGCGCGGGGCACTGCGCCAGGGGTGGGGCGCGGGCTGACGGGCACAGAGAATTCGCCTGGGGCCAGCGGACCGCGCGGCGCGGGAAGTGGAAGTGTGGCGCCGGGTGGGCACGCGCCGGCGGGTGGTGGCCCGCCAGGTGGGGCGGCACAGCAGATGCTTGCCACGCCGACCAGCACCCTGACGCAATCTTCGACGTCGCATCCAGCGATCATGTCGCTCCCTAGCGTGTCCCCCGCGACTTCAAGCCCGGCCAGCGTGGCCGATCGGTGGGAAACCTCGCCCCTGCCGGTTGCGGAACCATGGGGACGAGAGCTGCCACAGCGGCGCGAATTGGGATTGCCGTCTGGCGCACCCGGCGACGTGGCCGCGGTGGCGGCGCCGGGAGCGACGACCGCCGCGCGCACCGTGCGCATGCCCGGGCCGGAAATGGCGCCGGAGATGCCGGCTGGTCGGGGCGAGTTGCGTGCCGGACGGAGCGATTTGGCGGCGGGTTTGATGCCGGCAGCCGGCGCGGTCGAGGGGGGCCTGTTGGGAGAGCGCGCGCTCTGCGACCGTTTGTTGGAAATCGTGAGCGAGCGAACGGGCTATCCGCCAGAGATGTTGGATTTGGATGCGAATTTGGAAGCCGACCTGGGGATCGACTCGATCAAGCGGGTGGAGGTGATCGGTGCCTTCCGTCGCGCGGCCTTGCCGGCGATGCGCGAACCCAGCGAAGGGTTCATGGAGCGTTTGGCGGGCGCCAAGACATTGCGCGCGGTGCTCGAGGGCGTGGCAGAGTTTGCTGGCACGTCGGACTCCGCGTTGCCGGTGCTGGCGGCAGCCGCGGCAAGAATTGTCGCGCCATCGGCCTGGCCGTTCATGGAAAATGTGCTGCTGCACGAACCGGGCCAGCGGCTGGTGGTCGAAGTGGAACTCGACGTGCGCAGGCACCGGTTCTTGTTGGATCACACGTTTTTCGGTCGTCAGCTTTCGGCGGTCGATCCGGGCTTGAGCGCGCTGCCGGTGATGCCGTTGGCGATGAGTCTGGAGTTGCTGGCCGAGGCAGCCGCGACACTGCGTCCGGGGCGCACGGTGGCGGCCCTGTGCGACGTGCAAACGTTGCGCTGGCTGGCCTTCGAGACGGAAACGCGACGCGTGCGGATGGAGGCGCAGGAAGTCGACGACGCGCACGTGCGGGTGAAGTTGTCGGAGGCCGATCGCGAGGGGTACAGCGCGGCAATCTGCGAGGGGGTAGTGGAGTTTGCCACCGACGATGTCGAACTGGGA
>CAYSXM010000634.1:0-3294 GCA_964434905.1 uncultured Pirellulales bacterium
CAGGGTTCTTGGGTACCGTGGGCAATGCGGCCGGAGGCGCCGAGGAATTGGGCGATGGCGTGTGGCAGTTGAACATGCAAGGCATGGCCTTGTGTTTCAAGCAGCATGGCGACTGGAGCTACGTGAGCCTTAGCCCCGACTTTTTGAAGGACCTGCCCGACGATCCGACCAAGGCCTTTACGCCGACAGAAGCGAAGCACGACCTGGCGGCGGAAGTGCATGTGCAAAACATTCCGGAGATTTTTCGCACGTTGTTGGTGGATCAAATCAAGACCATGGTCACGCAATCGCTGGAGCAGCGCGCCGAAGGTTCGGCCTTGCCGGCCGACTTGCAGAACATGCTCATGGAGCGGCAGTTCGCGGTTCTGGCTTCGACAATGAACGAGTTGGATGTGGTGCGTTTTGGCGGTTCGATTGACCAGCCTGGCAAACGTGGCGTCATGGACATTTCGCTGGTGGCGCAAGCCGACAGCGAACTGGCCACCAAGATGAACGAGACCGCCACGAGCAAGTCGAAATATTCAGGCTTCATTCAGCCCGACGCGGCCATGGCCATGCACGTGCATCAGTTGTTGACCCAGAAGCAGGTGGAAGAGGCCAAGGCCGGGGTCGACGAGTTGCGACAGCAGATTGAGACCCAACTGGAAAGCGTTGGCTTCTTAAACGACGCCGGCGCGACCGATCGGGTGAAGGCCATTGTTGGCGAATTCATGGAACTCGCACTGTTGTCATCGCTCGAAGCCGGAAAGGTCGATGTCGGTATGGCGCTGTTGGGCCAGGGGCCCTTCACGCTCGTCGCAGGTGGTCACACCCCGAAGTCGGCTGAATTGCAGAAGCTATTCGAGAAGGTCGTGAACATTTTAGAAACCGAAGTCGGCTTCTACGGCTTCCAGGTGGATGTGGCCAAGCACAAGGAAGTACGCTTCCACAGCGCGGCCGTGCCCTTGCCAGGCGGAGAAATTGGCGACAGCCTGACCGGGTTGTTCGGCTTTGATATCGAACTGACCTTCGGTATCGGACCGGAAAGTGCCTATCTGGCGATCGGGGCGGGTGGGGTCGACAAGCTGAAGGCCGTGATCGACGCCTCGGAGTCGAACCAGGCCGTGGCGGTGCCGCCCGTCCAGGTCAACCTGTCGCTGGCGCCGTTGCTCAAGTTAATGGCCGAAGCACCCGATGCCGACCCCAACCTGAAGACCATGGCCGCCGCGCTCGAGGCGGGCCAGGACAAGGTGACGGTCGTCGGCGAATCGATCGCCAATGGTTTGCATCTGCACGTCGAGGGAGAGGAAGGACTGCTCAAGGTGTTGCCCACCATCATTTCGACCGTGGGTCTGCCGGCGGGCATTCCCGGTTTCTAAGGGCGCACAGGGTAAGTCGAGATGGAATCGCCACGCCGCGCCTCGGGAACCAGGTTTCCGGGGCGCGGCTTTTTGATTGGTCGCGATCCGTCATCGCACCGCGCGGTTCGGAGGTCGCTTCCGCTCCCTTCCGCGCCCAGGGCGCGTCTGCTAGGCTGGCCGAAATGAGCACGTTGACCCCCAGCAACCCCACGCAACGCACGGAAATCGCCGGGGTGCGCGTGGTAGATCTCGCCCGGCAGTTTGGCACCCCGACCTATGTCTACGATCAAGCGAAGATCGTCGAGCGATTGGCCGAGTTGAAGGCCTTCGACGTGGTGCGCTACGCGCAAAAAGCTTGTTCCAACCTGGCTATTTTGGACGTCGTGCGCAGGCACGGCGCCTTGGTCGACGCGGTCAGTGCCGGCGAGGTGCGGCGAGCGCTGGCGGCCGGTTTCTCGGCGCAGGGAAACCCACCGCCGATTGTCTACACCGCCGACATTTTCGATCACGAAGCGCTCGAACTGGTGCTCGAATTGGGCTTGCACGTGAATTGTGGTTCGCCCGACATGATCGACCAATATGGCGCCCGGGCGCCAGGGCGTTCGATCACCCTACGCATCAACCCGGGGTTTGGTCACGGGCACAGCCAGAAAACGAACACCGGCGGCGAGCAATCGAAGCATGGCATTTGGCACGAACAACTGCGCGACGCCCTGCTGCGTGCCGATCACCACGGCCTGGGTGTCAGCGGCGTTCACGTGCATATCGGATCGGGCACCGATTTAGAGCACCTGACCCAAGTCTGTACGGCGGTCGAGCGATTTGCCCGCGAGGTGGGGCGCACCGTGACTACCATCAGCGCCGGCGGGGGGTTGCCCGTTCCGTATCGCGACGGGGAAACCCACGTTGACCTAGATGGCTATTTTCGTCTGTGGGATGCCACGCGCAAACGTCTGGAAGACTCGTTTGGGCATCGATTGAGTTTGGAGATCGAGCCCGGCCGGTTTGTTCCCGCCGAGGCGGGGCATCTGATCGCGGAGATTCGGGCTATCAAGCGCATGGGTAGCAACACATTCTATTTGGTCGATGCCGGGTTCAATAACCTGGCGCGGCCCATTCTGTATGGCGCGTATCATCCCATGTCGGTAGTGCCGGCCGATGGGTGCCACCGAGCTGGACCACTGTATGACGTGGTGGTCGGGGGCCCCTTGTGCGAATCCGGCGATATCTTCACCCAAGAGTCGGGTGGCTACGTGTGTACCCGGGCGCTGCCGGCGGCCGCGGTGGGCGATTTCCTGGTAATCGAGTGCGCTGGGGCCTATGGCTTTGTGATGGGGTCGAACTACAACAGCAAGCCGTTGGCCGCCGAGGTCCTGGTGCGCGATGGGTCTCCCTGGTTGGTGCGCGCGCGGCAAACATTTGAAGACTTGATTCGCGGTGAAACCATTCCGCCCCCAGCCTGACAGGCAGGCGGCTGATAGCACATCGGCCGGTTGGACGCGGTAGTCTTTGCAGGCGGAGGCCCTGACGCCCCCGCGGCCGTTTTTGGGAAAGGCAGCCCCCATGCAGGTTTTGGTAGGCGTAGACGGATCGCGAGAGAGTTTCGTGGCGGTCGAAAAGGTAGCCCGACTGTTGGCGGTCGAACGTGACCAACTGGTGTTGTTTTACACTCCGCCTGCGGTGCGTGTTCCGACCAGCGGCCAGCTCGATCCGACCGTGGCGCCCCGTGCACGGCGCGCCTTGGCCGATGCGGTTTTTGGGTCGGCGCAAAACCACCTGCTCGCTGCCTGGCAAGGCCGCGTCGGTACGGTGGTCGGCGACCAAGCCGCGGCCACAGGCTTGCTGGGGGCGGCAGAGCAGTCGACCGCCGACCTGGTGGTGGTCGGGGCGCACGGCGCCGGGCCGTTGGCCAAGGTGTTGTTGGGAAGCGTTTCGCAGGCCGTGGCGCGCCATG
>CAYSXM010000635.1:0-3287 GCA_964434905.1 uncultured Pirellulales bacterium
GCCCAGGAAGACACGGTGGCGCATTTCGACACGGTCGATGGCCGCACCGTGGTCACACCGTCGAACCGCGTCCATATCTACGCGCCGCGATTTGGCGCGGTACGCACGGTGATCAACCCCTATTTGTCCGATCAGGTGGCGGGCCCCGTGGGGGTCGACGCCGATCTCCCTCCCATCCGCCTGACCGAGGCCCAAACGCCCCTGGCGCACCTGCAAAACATCGAGCCGCTGGGCCAGATTGGTCGCAAGCGCCCAGGCAGCTACCTCACGCCGACTCGCGAGGGCGCTATCTCGGCGGCGCTCGTGCCGGTGGGTTTCCACGACCAGATTCTGCCGTACGAGAACCTGCGCGTGCTGCGGACCGGGCAATTCGTGCAGTCCGAAGCGGCACGCTTGGCCCAGGCGGTCGACGCCGCGCTGGTGTGGTCGCACAATCAACAGGTCGACATGCTGGTCGAAGGGACAGCCGCCAGCGAAGTGGCCGGCGACCAGCGGGCTCAGGCCACGTTGCGCTACGACGATTTGCCAGGTTGCCCCCAGTTGCGCATCATCAAGGTCGCCTCGACACAGTATGCGCAACCAGGCGACGTCATCGATTTCACCATCCGTTTCGATAACGTGGGCGACGAAATGGTGGGAAATGTCACCCTAGTCGACAACCTGGCCACGCGTTTGGAGTTCGTTCCCCGCAGCGCACAGGCCAGCGTCGAAGCGCAGTTCTTCGCGCAAGACAACACCGGCGGTTCGCAAGTCCTGCGGTGGGAGATTACGCCCCCCCTGGCGCCAGGCGAAGGGGGCCTGGTGCGCTTCCAGGCCGTGGTGCGTTGATCTTGCGTCGTCCAGATGTGCCCAGCAGCCGGTCGCATTCTCCAGCGTGCTGCTAACGAACATCAGCTTGTCGCGTTGGCGAAACGTCCGTTGCACGCGAAAGACGGTACCCGCCTGGGGGTGAAGTGTTCGGCAGTGCCCCGCGGTGAATTGGGGCAGTCAGCCTCTCCCGGCGGCGCCGGCGACCGGGTAATCTGGCAGCATGCATCTCGACCCGGACTTGCTCTACCAGTTGCTCGAGCGTTGGCCGGATAGTCCTCGGCTGGTCGAGGCTCGCTCGCTCATTCTACGAGGCGATGCCGAGGCCTGGTCGAGCGATCCCGAAATGGCCCACGGTGTGCTGGCCAGCCAGGTCGACCCGCTGGCCGTGGCGTGGGGCACACCCGCGGAACAAGATCTTGATGCGGCGCTGCTGACCTCGTTCCCGGGGGTGCAACTGCTGGTGCCCTCCGATTCGCTAGTTCATCTGCAACGGCTGCTTCCCGATTGGGAAACCGAACGTGCCACGCTGTTCACGGCTCCGGCCGACGTTCTGGCAACGCTCGCCGAGCCCCGCGCGCCCGAGGGGGTTCACCTAGCACCCATCCGTGCTGCGGAACTGGCGGCCTGCGACGAACTCGACGACGTTCTGCGAGCGGACTTGCTACACGCCGCGGCACGCACCACCGTCCTGGCTGCCTGGCTGGACCACCGCCCCGCCGCGTTTTGCTATGCCGGTGCCGTGAGCGACTCTTGGTGGGATGTTTCGCTCGACACCCTGCCCGGCTATCGCCGCCGCGGCTTGGCCGAGGTGTTGTTTCGGCACCTGACCGCGATCGAGCGGCAGCGAGACCGGGCGCCGGTTTGGGGCGCGGTCGACTCGAACCTGGCGTCGCGCGCGCTGGCCCAGAAGCTGGGGCTGGTTTCGACAGACGAGTTGCATGTGATGTCGGCGACGGGCTGACCGGCGCGGGCTGGATTCGGCGCCAATCGCGGATACGATGCACGCGGTCGCCAGCGCCCCGGATGCGGCGCCGGCCCCCTGCCCCGCCCTGCCATCGAATGAGGAATTCATGAGCCCCACGGTCAACCGACAACTGCGCCTCGTCCGTCGTCCCACGGGCATGGTGCAAGACAGCGACTTCGAGATGCATCGCGAACCGGTCCCCACGCCCGGCCCCGGCGAAGTGCTGGTGCGCAATCTATTTCTGTCACTCGACCCGGCGATGCGGGCCTGGCTGTGGGGGCGGCAGACCTATATTGCGCCGGTGAACGTGGGCGAGGTGATGCGCTGTTCGGGCGTGGCCCAGGTGGTGTCGTCGAACAACCCGGACTTCGCGCCGGGCGATTTCGTGGTGGGGGTTTTCGGCTGGCAAGATTTCTGCTTGACCACCGGCGAAGGCCCGATGCGGATGATGAAGATTCCGCCGGGTACGCCGCTGACTTGGCCCCTGGGCGTGTTGGGCGTCACCGGCATGACCGCCTATTGGGGATTGTTGGACGTGGGCCAACCGCAACCGGGGCAAACGGTCGTGGTCAGCGGCGCGGCGGGCGCGGTCGGCTCGGTGGTAGGGCAAATCGCACGGCTAAAAGGCTGCCGCTCCGTGGGGCTGGCTGGCGGCGCGGACAAGTGCCGTTGGGTAACCGAGACCGGTCGCTTCGACGCATGTATCGACTATCGCACCGAAAACGTCGAGGCGAGCCTCAAGAAACACTGCCCGGCGGGTATCGATGTCTATTTCGACAACGTCGGCGGCACCACGCTCGAAGCCTGTCTGAACCGGTTGGCGCTGCGCGCCCGGGTGGTCCTTTGTGGCGCGATTTCTACCTACAACGACCCTGAGAAGACCATCGGACCGCGTAACTATTTGAACCTGCTGACACAGCGCGCTCGCATGGAAGGATTCGTGGTGCTCGACTATTTCTCACGCACGCGCGAGTTCCTGGCCGAGATGACTCCCTGGGTCCTGGCGGGTGAAATTCGTTTCGCGGAAGATATTCAACAAGGATTGGAAAACGCGCCCGCCACGCTACGACGATTGTTCGAAGGCAAGAATTTGGGTAAGCAGCTCTTGCAGATTGCCGAGCCCCAGGCGTGAACGGCGGGCCGGTCCGGTCCGCACTGGCTCGCTATCGAGGCCGGGTGGCAGGCTATCTGGTTCAAGTGGCACGCTATGCCTGGGCCAGCCCTTGGACTCTGGTGGGCCTGTCGCTGGGGCTGGCGGGCGTGGCCACCGGTGGCCGCATGCGCCGCAGGGGCACCGTTCTCTGGTGCCATGGCGGCGCCGTTTCCTGGTTCCTCGGTCGGTTCCCCTTGAGCCCGCTGGCCATGACCCTGGGGCACGTGGTACTGGGTCGCAACCAGAAGGTGCTGGAAGGAACCTCGCGCCACGAGTTGGTGCATGTGCGGCAGTACGAGCGCTGGGGGCCGCTGTTCGTGCCCGCCTATCTGGCGGCTTCGCTCTGGCAATGGTGGCGCG
>CAYSXM010000636.1:0-3283 GCA_964434905.1 uncultured Pirellulales bacterium
TGACTCATCAGCCGCGCTTGCAAGCCCACGTGCGAGTCGCCCATGTCGCCTTCGAGCTCTTTGCGCGGCACCAACGCCGCCACCGAGTCGACGACAATAATGTCGACCGCGTTCGAGCGAATCAGCATCTCCGTAATTTGCATCGCCTCTTCGCCGCTCGAAGGCTGGCTGACCAGCAGATTTTCCAGCTCGACCCCCAGCTTCTTGGCCCAACTCGGGTCGAGCGCGTGCTCCGCGTCGACAAACGCCGCGATGCCACCCTTCAGTTGCGCATTGGCCACCGCATGCAGGGCCAAGGTGGTCTTGCCGCTCGATTCCGGGCCAAAAATCTCGATCACGCGACCCTTGGGCAGACCCCGGCCACCCAATGCCAAGTCCAACGCCAAGCTGCCGGTCGAAATCCCCTCAATCACCGTGGGGATATCCGAACTGCCCAGGGGCATGATCGCCCCCTCGCCAAATTCCTTTTCAATCTGCGCCACCGTGTCGCGCAGCGTGGGATCGCGATCGAGCACCGTCTTCAAATCCGTCTTCTTGCCCCCACCGGCTGGGCTCCGCTCCGATTTCGATTCTTTCTTGGCCATACGATGGTTCGACTTGGCAACGGTTACCATGGTTCCGGGTCCTTGCTAAACAATGTCCTTGCTAAACAATACTGGGAGGCGCGTGTTAGGGGCCGTCGCCAAAACGGGCGGCGGTTGTTCGCAACCAGTGAACGTCTGAATAGTGTATCGACGTTCACTAACCCAGGCAAGAGACCATTTTGTTTTTTCCAGGACCAGGCCCGCGATTGTAGCACAGCCACCGCCAGGGCAAGCGATCGGAATACCGACCGCCGCACTACCGCCACTGGGAATCCGCAGCCAGCCAAGGCATCTGGCAGCGGGCAGCGAACCACGAGCACCAGCCGTCACAGGCCAAGACCAGCGGGCAGAGCCGAACCGTGCTCCACTCTTGGCGAGGTTGAAAAAAATGCCAGGATGGCATTTTTCCACGGGCTGCTAGCGACGCCGGGCAGGCGCCGCAGCCGGCAAATTGCTGCCGAATCGCTGCTCAAAGGCTTGCAATTCGGTTGTCAGCCAGACCGAGAATTCCGCCACGGGGCCGTCTACACGCAGCGGAACCAGAATCAGGCCAGCCGAGGGGCTGCCGGGCACCGCTGGAAGCTGGTGGTCTTCGCGCCGTGGTCGTTTGCCGAACATCGCTGCAGCTCCTGGGCCGAGAACGAACGCCGGTTCGTGCCTTTGGGCGGGGGCGTCCCGCCTACGCGGTTACAACCCTTTCCCACACAACTTGCCTGGCGCGAAATGCCAGCCCACTGTTACAGACGAATCGCAACCCCAGATGGTTCGGACCAGGCTCCTGGATTGTGGTAGGCGTTCCGCGTGCGTAAATTCAACACATGCACGTCGGGCGGTCGGCACTCCCGGCGACCTCCCCCCCCCACACCCCACTAACGAGTAGGACACCCGCCATGAGCTCGGGCGAGCAAGGAGGCATGGGCTATGCCACGATGCGCGGGCGAAACTACCCGGCGATTCGCCAGTTCACCGTGTTTCTAGAAAACCGCGTGGGCCAGTTGCTCGAGGTGGTACGCCGCTTCGAGGGGAGCAAGGTCCGCATCGTGGCGCTGTCCATTGTCGACTCGGCCGAATGTGCCTTTGTGCGTTTCCTGCTCAGCCACCCAGAGCAAGGCCAAGAAATTCTGGAGCGCGCCGGCTTGCCCATGGTCGAGACCGACTTAATTGGCATCGAGCTACCAGACGATCCCAATCCGCTGCTACGCGTTTGCACCGCTCTGTTACAGGCCGAAGTGAACATCATCCAGGCCTATCCGCTGTTGCTCCGCCCCCACGGCCGGCCTGCCGTGGCGCTGATGGTCGACAACATCGAGGCGGGTCTAGAAACCTTGGCCAGCAAGGGCTTTGCGATGATCACGGAAAACGATCTGGCCCAAGACTTCGAGGAGTAAGTCCAACAGCCCATCGTCAACCCGCAAGTCGCCAACCGCCCGTTGACGCGCATGGCGCGCGGCATGACCGTCGCCGGCCGGCCGGAGCGCACGCTCTGTCGGAGCGCCACCCGCATGATTCACGAGCCTACTGCTAGGGAATCGCACGTGTCGCGTCGGCTGTGTCACACCGAGTTCTGGTAATCGGAGACTTTCGCATGCTTCACCCACCACGCTCGCGTGGCTTCGTGCAGATCGCACCATGGTTCTGCCTCGCCGTGTGCCTGGGGACCCTTCCCGCCGCCGCGGCCGATCCGACACCGCCGGCCAGCGCGGCCACCTTGGCTTCGCGTGCGATCGAGTTTCTGCGCGGCCGGGGCCAGGCGGAAGATGGCTCGTTCAGCCGGCAGGCAGGCCCCGGCGTCACGGCACTAGTAACCACCGGCATTTTACGGCACGGGCGCACCACCCAAGACCCCGTGGTGGCCAAGGCCTTGGCCTATCTGGAAAGCTTCCGCCAGGCAGATGGCGGTATCTATCCGCCCGACAGCGCCTATGCCAACTACGAAACCTGTTTGGCGGCGATGTGCTTTCGCGAAGCCAACGGCGACGGGCGCTACGACGAATTGCTCTCGCGTGCCGACGCTTTTGTGCGGGGGCTGCAGTGGGACGAAACAGAAGGACACGATCGGGCCAGCACCAGCTTCGGGGGTGCCGGATATGGTGGGCACAAACGTCCTGATCTGTCGAACACTTCGTTTCTGATCGATACCCTGCACAGCCTGGGGCACGGCGCCGACGACCCGGCCATCCAAAAGGCACTGGTGTTCGTCTCGCGCTGTCAGAACCTGGAAACCGAACACAATGTCACCGAATTCGCCGCCAAGAACCCCGACGGCGGCTTCTACTACACCCCTGCCGCCGGCGGAACCAGCCAGGCGGGCGCCACGCCCCAAGGGGGATTACGCAGCTACGCTTCGATGACCTATGCCGGGCTGAAGAGCATGATCTTCGCGGGGGTCGAACGCGACGACCCTCGCGTGCAGGCGGCGGTCACCTGGCTGCGTCAATACTACGACTTGAAATCCAATCCGGGCCTGGGCACGGCCGGGCTGTTCTATTACTACCACACCATGGCCAAAGCGCTCGACGCACTGGGCGGAGGAGAGTTTGTCGATGCCCAGGGGCAAGCACATAACTGGCGCCTGGAACTAGTCGACGAACTAGCTAGCCGACAATTGCCCAGCGGTGCCTGGACTAACGAAAATAGTCGCTGGCTCGAAGGCGATCCGAACCTGGTCACGGGCTATGCGCTGTTGGCGCTGGCCTATT
>CAYSXM010000637.1:0-3278 GCA_964434905.1 uncultured Pirellulales bacterium
GCGGTATGATGCTCGGCCTGGCTTTCGACAACCCGGGGGCTTGGTCGGGGCCATCTACATTAACTACGGGCTCACGGCGCTGTTGGCAACCGGGGCCATGTTCGGGTTTTTCTTGGGTGCGGGGATTCGTCCGGACCGTCAACTGCTGCCACTCATGGCGTTTTGCCTGCTGTTCCCCCTGTGGTTTTTTCGTTACGCACGTAGCCTCTGGTTGGCCTTTGACCAGATCTGGGATCCGCGGCCTGCGGTTCCGCGGCAGCAGGCTCATGAATAACTCGGGTTAAAAGCGCCTGGCCCGGCGGCGCCGTGAGCCGAGAACCTGGTGTACGAGAATTGCAGACACAGCCCAGTCGGCGCGCGTTGTGGTCGCGTGTCGACCCTGCACGGTGCTAGATGTCGGCAACGCATGCTGCAGGTATCCAGCCGTCCGTTGAAAAATGCCATGGTGGCGTTTTTCAAGCGACTGGCTAAACTTCGCGTATCCCGACATGAGATCTGGCAAACGAATTCAGGACGCCGACGAGGACCGGCCGTGGGGCGCTGCGGGCGACCCCGCGGACCCAACTGCCGATCCGCCGCGCGTGCTGTCGGTCAGCGATCTGACCGAAGACATCAAGCAGTTGGTAGAAGGGGGATTTCCATCGGTCTGGGTGGCGGGCGAAATCTCTAATTTTTCGCGGCCGCAATCGGGGCATTGCTATCTGACCCTCAAAGACGCCGCCGCGCAAATCCGAGCGGTCATCTGGCGACCCGTCGCCGCGCGGCTGCGTTTCGACCTGCACGACGGTCTGGGCGTGGTGTGTCGCGGGAGTGTCGACGTCTACGCCCCGCGCGGTACCTACCAACTGGTCATCTCCGAACTGCAACCGTTGGGGCTGGGTGCCTTGGAGCAGGCGCTCCGGCGCTTGCACGACAAACTGGCGGCCGAGGGGCTGTTTGATCCGGCGCGCAAGCGGGCGTTGCCGCTCGTTCCGCGGCGCATTGCCGTCGTTACCAGTCCGACCGGCGCCGCGATCCACGATTTTCTCGAAGTGCTCCGCCGCCGCTGGCAGTCGGCCGAGGTGCTGGTCGTGCCCACCCGAGTTCAAGGGGACGGTGCCGCGCAAGAAATCGCCGCGGCGATCGCCTTGGCGAATCGGTTGCCCGCACCGGCCGATGTGCTGGTGGTCACTCGCGGTGGCGGTAGCATGGAAGACCTGTGGGCATTTAACGAAGAACCCGTGGTACGCGCCATCGCCGCGTCGCGTATTCCCACCGTGTCGGCGGTGGGGCATGAAATCGACATCACCTTGGCGGACCTCGTGGCCGACTGCCGCGCGCTGACCCCCAGCGAGGCGGCGGAACGTGTTGCCCCGGATCGGCGAGACGTCCTGGAGCTTTTGAAAATGCAGCGACGACGGTTGCCCCAGGCGCTCGGCGGGCGGATTTTCCAGGCGCGCTCCCGGCTCGAGGCCCTGGCCCAGCGGCGCGTGCTGCGCTGTCCCCAAGATCTGCTCTATCTCCGCGCACGACTGCTGGACGAACGTGCCGAGGTCTTGGCACGATACGGTCGCCAACGCCTGCGAACCGCGGGAGAACGCCATGCGAACCTCGCCGCGCGGCTCGAGTCGCTTAGCCCTTTGAACGTCTTGGCACGCGGATATTCGTTAACCCAAACAACCGCGGGCGAGCTGGTGCGCGACAGCCAGGAATTGACGGTAGGCCAGATACTGCATACGCGTTTGGATCGTGGCGAGTTCTGGTCCAGAGTGGAACGCACGGCGCCGCACCAGGCCCTGCACGCTGCCGAGCGAAGGTAGTATCATCAGGCCCTGCAACTGCACGGCAAGAGGGTCGCAGTGCAAGGCATTTCGCGATAGCTTCCGCGTCGCTGTTTTTTCAGGAGACCTGCGGTGGCCGATTGCCCGACGTCGCTCGACGCTCGAAACGTGACCGAGGAACTGGCCTTCGAGCCGGCGCTGGCGCGCCTCGAGACCCTGATTGGTGAACTGGAAGACGGCACCCTGGGGCTGGCCGAAAGCTTGGCCTGCTACGAAGAAGGGGTCAACCTGATCAAACAGTGCCATGCCATTTTGCGGCAGGCCGAACTCAAGGTCGAACTGCTGACCGGTGTGACCGCCGCGGGCGAACCCATCACGACGGCGCTCGCAGACTCTGCCGCGGAGGTCGGCGGCGCGGGACGTCCGCGCGGCAAACGCGCCGTGGCCAAGGAGGCTCGCCCGCCTCGGGCAGAGAAGCCCACGCCCCGATCGGTGGACGATCGGCGAGAGCTGTTTTAGAATCGCCTCACGCGATCGCGCTGGGCGGATCGCCGCGTCATTCGCCCTGGTTCGGATCCATGTCTACCTCGCTGCCGTTGTTCGCCGACTGTGCCGCCGAGGTTCTGCCCGGCTTTGAAGCCAGCTTGGATCGCTTCGCCTCGTTCGAGGCCGGTTGTCCCCTTCGCTTGGCCGAGGCCGTGCGCTATAGCTTGCTGGCACCAGGCAAACGGCTGCGGCCGCTGTTGGCGCTCTTCGCAGCGCAGGCCTGTGGCGGTTCGCGCGCACTAGCGCTGCCGGCAGCCTGCGCGGTGGAAATGGTGCATTGCTACTCGTTGATCCACGACGATTTGCCCGCCATGGACGACGACGACCTGCGCCGCGGTCGTCCGACCTGTCACCGGGTGTTTGGCGAAGGTCTGGCGATTTTGGCCGGCGACGCCTTGTTGGCACGCGCTTTTGAAGTGTTGGCCAGCGAGCTGCCACCGAGTCAGGCAGCGAGTGCTTGCCGACTGCTGGGTCGCGCAGCCGGGGCCGCGGCCCTGGTGGGGGGGCAGGCTGACGATCTGGCTGGAGAGTTCACCAATCAAGGTCTGGACGCACTAGAATCGATTCATGCCCGCAAGACCGGGGCCATGCTACACGCCTCGCTGGCCCTGGGGGGGATCACGGCCGAGGCCTCGCCCGACCAGCACGAATGTCTTAATCGTTACGGCCAGACCCTAGGGCTGGCCTTCCAGATCGCCGACGATCTCTTGGACGTGCGGGGAGATCAGGCGATACTGGGGAAACGCGCACAGAAAGACGCCGGTCGCGGCAAGCTGACGTTTCCCGGTGTGCTGGGTGTCGAGGAAAGTAGTCGGCGAGCCACCGGACTAATCGCACAAAGCCTCGCGGCGATTGCCGATTGGGGAGCTGCGGCCGACCCCTTGCGCGCCCTGGCCCGCTACGTGTTGGAGAGGGATCACTAATGCAGAAACTGCTGCCGGGAATCAAGTCGCCGCGCGACTTATGTGGGCT
>CAYSXM010000638.1:0-3277 GCA_964434905.1 uncultured Pirellulales bacterium
AGCGCTGTTTGCGGCCGAACCGATGCTGGCCAACCCCGTGGCGTTTTGCCTCGACGAGCGCGGACGGCTGTTCGTCACCGAGACGTTCCGCCATCACGCCGGCGTGACCGATAATCGTTGGCACATGAACTGGCTCGACGATGACCTGGCCTGCCGAACGGTTGCCGATCGCGTAGCCATGTACCGGAAACACCTCGGTCCGGCGTTCGATTCGTACACCTTCGAGCACGAGCGCGTGCGGCTCATCGAGGATCTCGATGGCGATGGCCGCGCCGACCGGGCAGGCGTGTTTGCCGATGGTTTTCACGACGCACCCGACGGCATTGGTGCGGGCCTGTTGGCCCGCGGTGGCCAGGTGTGGTACGCCTGTATTCCCAGCCTTTGGCAGCTCAGCGATCGCGATGGCGACGGCCGCGCCGACCAGCGCCGACGGCTACACGACGGCTTTGGCGTGCATACGGCATTTCTGGGGCACGACCTGCACGGACTACGGATGGGCCCCGACGGCCTTTTATATTTTTCGATCGGAGATCGAGGATTTCATGTCGACACGCCCCAGGGGGCACTCGACTTTCCACACACCGGGGCGGTGCTGCGCTGCTTGCCAGACGGCAGTGAACTAGAAGTGGTGCATGCCGGGTTGCGCAATCCGCAGGAACTGGCCTTCGACGATCATGGCAATCTGTTCACCGGCGACAACAACTCCGACGGCGGCGACAAGGCCCGTTGGGTGTGGGTGGTCGAAGGGGGCGAAAGCGGTTGGCGGATGAGTTTTCAATACCTGACCAAACCCCAGTTGCGCGGCCCCTGGAATGCCGAACAATTGTGGTCGCCCCACCCCGAACAGCCTGTGCTCTACCTCACACCGCCGTTGGCCAACCTGGCCGATGGCCCCTCGGGCCTGACGCACTACCCAGGGGTGGGTTGGGGCAACGCGTATCGCGATGCGTTCTTGTTGTGCGACTTTCGTGGCGTGAGCGCCTGGAGCAGCATTCGGCTGGTGCGCATGCGTCCCCGAGGCGCCTCGTTCGAAGTGCTGGCCAGCGACCCCCTAGTCAAGTCGTTATTGGCCACCGATTGCGATTTCGGCTACGACGGCAGCCTGTACGTCAGCGACTGGGTCGAGGGCTGGAACAAACCCAAGAAGGGACGTATCTACCGCGTGTTTGTTCCCTCCGGGGCCAGTGACCCCGCCGTGGCAGAATCGCGCCGGCTGTTTGCCGCTGGGTTTGCCACCCGCTCGACCGGAGAGCTATTGGGGCTCTTGGCGCACGCCGACCAGCGCGTGCGCCAGGAAGCACAGTTTGCACTGGTCGCGCGCGGGCCGAATATCCGCGCGGCGCTATTGCATCGGGCCGCAGACCCCACGCACCACCTGGCCCGACTGCACGCTTTGTGGGCGCTGGGCCAATTGGGTCGCCACGATCCAGCCGTGGTGAAACCGGTCGCGGCACTCCTCGCAGATGTCGACCCGGAAGTGCGTGCCCAGGCTGCAAAAATATTGGGCGATTGTCGCGTGGCCACTGCCCAAACAGCGCTCGTGGCGCTACTCGACGACGCCGAACCCCGGGTCTGTTATTTCGCCGCGCAGAGCCTGGGCAAGCTGGGCCAGGCGCAATCGCTGGGACCTCTGGTCACGCTCTTGGCCACGAACAACGATCAAGATGCCTACCTACGCCACGCCACGCGCATGGCCCTGAGCCGCATCGCCGATGCCCCGGCCTTGGAGAAACTCGCCGACCATTCTTCCGCCGCAGTCCGCATCGGGGCCGTGTTGGCGCTGCGCAAACAGGGCGCGGCGGAAATCGCCAGGTTTCTCACCGATGCCGATCCGCGCGTGGTCCTCGAGGCAGCCCGCGCGATTTACGATCTGCCGATCGCTGCGGCCCTGCCCGCGCTCGCCGCGATGATCGATCGCCTGCCCTCCGACCCTCCCCTGGCGCGCCGTGTGTTGAACGCGCAACTGCTGCTTCGCACCAGTCAGCGTGCCGCGCAAACCGCCAGCTTCGCCGCCCAAGCAGACGTTCCTGCCCCGCTGCGGATCGAGGCGCTCGAAATTCTTGGCGAGTGGGCTGCCCCCGGCGGGCGCGACCGCTTGTTGGGCCATTGGCGGACGCTGCCAACAGTCGACCCTGCGCCAGCCCGCGCGGCCATGGCCCAGGTCATAGGGCAAATTCTTCCCAGTAGTTCGCCGGAAGTGGCACTGGCAGCGCTCGAACTGTCTGCCCGCTTGAAGCTGGCGGAGGCTGGCCCCGCGGCCTTGGCACTGGCGGGCGATGGCGCACAACCAGGCCCGCTGCGCGCGGCAGCGTTGGCCACGCTGGGTGCCATCGCATCGCCGGCGGTGGCCGAGGTGGTCCGCGCCGCGCTCGACGATCCGGCGGCCGAAGTACGCGACGAGGCGCTCCGCCAACTGGCGCGTGTGGCACCGCTCGAGGCCGCTCCCCGGTTGGCCCAGGTGCTGCAGTCGGGACCGAACGAGCAGCGGCAGTCGGCGCTGCGCACCTTGGCGACGCTGCCTGCCCCCGCGGCCGAACCGGTGCTGGTCACCTGGCTCGACCGGCTGTTGGCCGACGAGGCACCGGCGGAAATCACGCTCGATTTGTTGCAGGCGGGTCAGCAGCTTGCCACGCCGGAAATCCACCAGCGTTTGCAAGCCTTCGAGGCGAAACGTGCGCCCGACGACCCCTTGGCCCCGTTCCGAGAGACCTTGCTGGGCGGCAACACCGCGCGCGGGCGGCAGGTGTTTTACGAAAAAACCGAGGCCCAATGCTTGCGCTGTCACCGGGTGCGAAATGATGGTGGCGAGGTAGGGCCCGACCTGTCGCACGTCGGAGGGCAACAAACGCGAGAGTATCTACTCGAAGCGCTCGTGCGACCGAATGCATAAATTGCCAAGGGGTTTGAAACCTTGGTGGTGGCCACCACCGATGGCCAGGTGCTGTCCGGCTTGCTGAAGTCTGAAACGGCTGAGTCGCTACAATTGGTCACGCCTCAAGGGCAGATGGTTACCATCGCACTGC
Source organism: uncultured Pirellulales bacterium (assembly GCA_964434905.1). Lineage (GTDB taxonomy): Bacteria > Planctomycetota > Planctomycetia > Pirellulales > CAYNRE01 > CAYSXM01. Next base: position 3,024 of record CAYSXM010000638.1, read on the forward strand.
GCGATATCGACCAGCGCGCTAGCGGACCCTCGGCCATGCCCGACAACCTGCTCCAAAATCTGTCCAAGACTGAATTGCGCGACCTGATCGAATACCTGGCGGCGCTGCGGTAGCCGGTCCGAGCCAGTTTTGTAGGCCAGTTTTGTCGGTCTGGCCTTGGCCTGACGCGACCCGCTCTGGGTGCCAGTGGCTTTGCCCAGCGTTCTGGGGTTGGGTGTGAGTATTCGTCTTAACCCCCCGTCAATGACGGGGGG
>CAYSXM010000639.1:0-3273 GCA_964434905.1 uncultured Pirellulales bacterium
CGTTGATCCTGGGAGCATTCGCCGGCGGAAGAGTGTCGGCTGGAACAGCCGGCAGAACGGGAGGGGGAATGCTTGGCACGCCGGGCGGAATCTCTTCCTGCATTTCGGGCTCGCCCAACTGGGTTTGCTGTGCGTAGCGGCCGCGTACAAACTCTTGGGGGTGTGTCAGGCCATAGTCCAGAGGTCGCGCCGCCGCGCGGCTGTGTGCCAGGCGTTGGGCCTGGCCATAGGCGGCGCCTGGCCAGGGCCCCTCTGCCAGATAGATCTGATTGTAGTCGAGCAGGGAACCTTTTTGATAATGCACTGACTTGATGGCCAGGTTGTAGGCCACGATCGACCGATAAAACGACTCGTCGGCGGCGGCCAGTTCCTTTTGGGCGCTCAACAAGGCGTCGATGGTCTTGTCGCCTGCCTCAAACTGCCGGCGCACCGCGGCCACGCTGGCTTGCTGTTGCAGTCGCAGGTTGTAATTGGTTTGGCTCAGGTCGTGGGCGCGATGCAACTCGCGCAACGCGGCTGCCAGGTCGTGGGCAACTTGGCGTTCCTGCTCGTCGAGTACGGCGCGTTCGCGGGCGAGGCGCAATTGCGCGTGGCGCACCGCCGCCAAGCCCTGTCGGAATCCGATCGGCATTTCCATCAACAGACCGAGTTGCCATTCCTGGAAATCGCCATCGGTCAGCGTCTGAGCCGCGTTGTCGAAGCGGGGTAACGGGCCGTTCGACGAGCGAATGAGGTCGTCGCCGAAGCCGCGCCAGCGGTATCGACCAGCGAAATCCAGCGTTGGCTTGAGGAAATTGCGCGACGCAATGAGTTCCATCTCACGCCGCTTGATCATCCATTGTTGCTTACGCAATTCGACCCGGCGCATGACCCCTTCGGATACCAACTCGTTCCAATCGAGTACCAGCTTTGCCGCGGTCGGTTCCTCGGCGGGACGAATCTGGCGACCGTCGCTGCTCGGCAGCCCGAGCAACAGCCGCAGGTCGTTTTCGCGTGCGTAGACACCACCCGTGCCCAGGAATTGGTTGGATCCCGGTTGCGAGTTCACGACGTTCGCGGCACCGGATTGTGCGTTCTGCACCTCGCCTTTGAAGTAGAAGTATTGGGCCGCTGCTTGGGCCTCGCTGCCGGCGTCTCCGCCGACTTCACCGGCCCGCCGTAGCTCGCTCACGCGGCGCCAGGTTTGCAGCGCCGCGTCGCGCGCGGCTACTTTGGCATCCAGGTCGCGGTAAGCAAAGTAAAGTTCCCAATAAGCGGTCTCGACATTGCTCACCAGATCGCGAACGCCGGCCTCGAAATCGGCCAGGGCCAGATCGGTGTCGATACGCGCCAGCACCACGCCCTGGCTACCAAATAGCCCCGGCTTGGCACCTGGACCGGCAATGCGGTTGAATTCGACGCCCGAACCGGCCAATAGCGGATGCCGGAATTCGGCCTCGACGTTGACATCCCAATAGCTGGGAAACAAGTTCACCGGGCGGTTGTTCGCGTCGTAGTCAATGTGCTGGCGCAAGGCCAACTGAGTGCCCGTGGCGGCTACCTTCGAGACCTGTGCCTGGAACGATCCGACGTCTTGCTGAAACTGTCGTTGTCCGCCCGAGGTGAACAGATTGTTCAACACGCGATCGTTTTTCTCCCAAAACACCTGCGAACTGAACTGCGCGTCGAAGGCACTGAGGGCCCCTTCCACGCCAAACCGGGGGTCAGATTCTTGAATCGCTGGGTCGTAAACGGTGGCCGCTCCCAACCCCCGACCCAGCACACGGCCCCCCAGATCACGCATTACGTGGCTGTTCTCCAAGGCAATCTGCACTGCCTCTTCCAGGTTCAGGTTCCAGTACTCGCTGGGTTCCTGATTCCACAACGTGCGCGGCGCCAGGCTGGGCTGCACGGCGGCATTGGCCACTGCATTCACATCGGGAACATCGATGGTCGTGGCGGCTGCGCGATAAGCTGCCTGATCCTGCTGGTTTCGAAAATAATAAACCCGCCCTGGATGGCAGCCCGTTAAAGCTGCCATCAGTAGCCAGGAGATCGCGGTGGTGATCGACCGCCGACAACGCATGAAACGTTCCCGCCACAGGGACACCGCGCAACGACCAGACTCTGGTCCGGGCGCACTTCGTCCCTTGGCAAATGGATATCGGCCATACAACCGTCACAGCTTGACTTTTTGGATTCTTCTTCCCACCCACCCCAATTTTCCAGGTCGACCAGTTCACAGGCTTGCCAGCGCGGGTCTCAGAGCACAACGCTCGTACTTGAATGCGCCGCCGCGACCGTGACAGAACCGGCTGTTTGGAATGCAAATCCGAACTTCGGCAAGAGACCGTTGAGTTTGAAGCAAGCGGGTCGGCAACCTGTCGAACGGTCTGCCAGCGGGTACAAGTCTGAGCGTGCGGTGCCTGGGGCAGGGAAGGCCGCCAGGCAGCCTTGGACAGGCATGACAGGCCTGCCGGCCACGGGTTGAAAATCGAGTATCCAGCCGCTCCGAAGGCGTAGGAGAGTGGGGTATACGCGCCAGTTTGACGAAGTTTTCAATGCCGAAAAAGCAAATCGCTTCCATGCACGCGGACCACAGTGAGCCGCCCTGTTCAGCTTCCTGCGGCCTGGGTGTCCAGGACGAACCACGCTGCGCTACTCATTTTTTTCGATCGCGGAATTTGCATTAGCCAGCACCCCATATCACCCAATCGAATCATACTCACCCCCACACGCCACCAAACAACACCCCCCATTGTGGTTGTTTTGATCGCGGCCGACGCGACGGGGGTACGGCCAGTGCGTTGGAATCGGTGGCCCGCTAGAGCATTGACTCAATTTGGCTAGTGCCGTGTACCAATCTTCCGGTCCTTAGTTGATCTGGATGGGATGCCGGAGTTCAGGTAATCTGTTTGCCAATCGGCGATTCCGCGTTTAGAATGGCGCTCGCGTACAGTCTGTGCGGATCGTACGACCTGCGACGATAGCACTGCTGGCAGTTGTTGCTATTGAGCATTCGGAATAGGAAACGCTAGTGAATTCGACCACGCATTCCCGCTACTAACAGGCCGCGAGGCCTCGCGGAATGCGCCGAGCGAGACGCCAGGTGGTGTCCTCAGGGATGAGGTGCTGCTTGGAGGAATCACGCATGAACGACGCTGCAAGAACAACGCCCACCGCGCGAGCCGCGTCCGCCGCGCCAGCAACAAGAACAACGTCCGCCGCGACCTCGCCAAGAAGGCGGCCAAGACAATCGTGGCTCCGATAACCGAGGCCGAGATAACCGCGGCC
>CAYSXM010000640.1:0-3266 GCA_964434905.1 uncultured Pirellulales bacterium
GGCCGTTTGGCTTGGCAGCCACCGGTATGGCCTTTGCCGGATCGTATGTGGGCTGGTACTCGCCAGTTTTGGAGAAAGATTTTTCTCCACTGCAACCGGTGCTGCGCGATAACTTCTGGCTGCTGATTCACGTGCTGACCATTGTCAGCAGCTACGGTGCCGGCACGTTGGCCCTGGGCTTGGGCAACATCGCGTTGGCTGGCTATCTGTTTGGACGCTATCGGCAACGCCATGGCGGAACGGGTTGGCAATCGCCCGCCGTGTGCGCCACCTTGGCCGGGTACATCTACAAGGCAATTCAAGTGGCCGTGCTGCTGTTGGCAGCCGGCACCATTCTGGGCGCGCTGTGGGCCGATGTGGCCTGGGGGCGATTTTGGGGGTGGGATCCCAAAGAGGTATGGGCCTTGATCTCGCTGTTGGTCTACGTGGCCATTTTGCATGGCCGCTTTGCCGGTTGGGTCGGCGCGTTTGGGCTGACGGCCGGTACCGTGATCGGTGGCACCGCGATCATCATGTCGTGGTACGGCGTCAACTTTGTCCTGGGAGAGGGTCTGCATTCCTACGGCTTCGGCGAAGGGAGCTCCGCCAACTGGTACGTGGCGGGCGCCGCGTCGGCCGAATGGGCTTTCCTAGGTTTGGCGGCAACACGTTACCTGCGACACCGGTCGGAAGACGGCACCACGGCTGAAGAGCCCGCGCCCGACACCGAACCTCGCTTGGCGTAAGCAAACAACCGCTCGGACAGCCATTGCGACTTCGCCCCGATTGTTCATGAACATCGTCGCGAGGAATGGAAAACGCCGCGGCGTCAGGCCAGACCTGATCGGCCCGCGCAGCGACTCGGCAAAATTTTGAAGCCGGGGCGATTGCAGCCGGTCGAACCGGACGCGACACCTTCGGCCCCGCCGTAGAACATTCATGGAGACTTCGGGCTTAAGAGTCCGTCGAATTCTTCGACGGGCCGCTGGTTCACTTGGCCCTCGTCGACCTGGAACGGCACTAGCATCTCAGCCAATAGTTCCATCGGCAAACCGACCACGTTCGAGGCACTGCCGGACACGATGCGAACCCAGCCTAACTGATCTTGAAACCCAAACCCCCCGGCCTTTCCGCGCCACTGGTCGCTGGCCACATAGTCTGCCACTTGCTTGTCGTCCAAGGGGTCCATCGCTAGCCAAGTGCGCTCCACGCGGGTCATCGGCTGGCCGACTGGCATGGGCCACAGACAAAGGCCGCTGACCACCTGGTGTTCGGTACCGCGTAGCGCGCGGAGCATCCGCTGCGCGTCGGCCGCGTCTCGCGGTTTTCCCAGAATCTCGCCTCGGCACACGGCCACGGTGTCGCACGCCACGATCAATCCCCGCGGCCAGCGTGCCGCTACTTCCTCGGCCTTGTCACAGGCCAAGCGTGCGACAAATGCATACGGCGACTCGCCCGGCCGCAATTCCGTGGCCTCTGGCCGGCGCGGCGGATCGACCACGAACTGTAGCCCCACTTCAGCAAGCAACGCCTGGCGACGCGGTGATTGGCTGGCCAACACCATCGGCAGTTGCGGTGGCAGCCAGCGATGGGCGGTCATCAAGTTCATACCGGCAGGGTGCCTCGTGGTGGCCGAACGGGCGCGGTACGATGCGCTAGCGACTTCGCCCACACCACGGCAGCGCCGCGTTCGAGGACTTTGCGTGTCCGACTTCGGCCTCAGTGTTCTGTACGAAGATAACCATTTACTGGCCCTGGCCAAGCCACCTGGGCTCGTGGTTCAGGGGGCCAGCGACGCTAGTGAAAGCCTGTTGGCGCGCGCCGTCGACTACGTACGTGCAAAATACCACAAGCCCGGCGGAATTTACCTGGGGGTGGTCAGCCGGCTCGATCGCCCGGTGACCGGCGTGGTCTTATTGGCCCGCACCTCGAAGGCTGCTGCCAGACTAGCAGAGCAGTTTCGCGAGGGCACCACCCACAAACTTTACTGGGCCTTGGTCGACGGTAGGCCCTCGCCCCCTGGGGGCGAATGTGTCGATTGGCTCTTCCACGACGACGCGGCCGCTAGGGTGCGCGTCGTTCCAGCCCACTCGGGCGGCGCGCGCTTGTCGAAACTGAAGTATCGCACGCTTCGCGCGCTGCCCCGGGGCACGCTGTTGGAAATCGAATTGCTATCCGGACGCAAACATCAGATTCGCGTGCAACTGGCCCACCGAGGCTGGGCCGTGTTGGGAGATAGAAAATATGGCTGCGGCCACGGATTTCCCGAGGGCATCGCGCTGCACGCACGGGCCTTGAGTTTCCGCCACCCGGTGCGTGACGAGCTGGTCGAAATCATCTGCCCCGTGCCGGCAGCCTGGCGAGCGTTCGGTGTGGAATCCGAAACCTTTTCGCGGGACCAAACCTAGCCAGGTGGTGGTGGTGGTGGTGGTGGTGGTGGTGGTGGTGACCCAGGAGCCACGATCGACCTGAACCCGTCTCAGCTCATGAATCGTCCGAGGGCCACCCGCTGCCCCCCAACACCGCCTTATAGTGTGCGACCAAACCCGCGCCCGATTGGCCCGCGTCGAACTGCTCCTCGACACGCTGCCTTGCGGCGCGCGCTAGCTCGCGGGCTTCTGTTGGCGAGTTGAGCAGCCGCCGCACGGCGATGGCCATCAGGTCAGCCCGGTCGACCGGCACCAGCATGGCGGTAGAGGGGTCTCCGAAGATCTCGCGCGTGCCGCCAACATCGGTCGCCACGACCGGCACGCCCGCCGCTGCCGCTTCGAGCAAGACGCGCCCCAAGGGTTCCTGACGCGCCGCGTGTACCAACAGATCTAGCTCGCCGAGCAACTCGGGCATATCGTCGCGCTGCCCCATGAAGTGCACCCGCCCGGCCAGGGCCGTCGACATCGCTTGCGCGCGGAGCAATTGCTCCCAGGCCACTGTTTCCGCCTTGGCCGAATGCCGCTGGCCCATCAGCAACCAATGCACGTCGGGCAATTCTCCGGCCAATTGTTCGGCCGCCTGCAATAACACTTCCTGGCCTTTGCGCAAAATGAATTGACCGACATTGCCGACCAGCCGCGCAGTAGGCGGAATTCCCAAACTGTGCGCCAACTGGCCCGTTTTCTGTCGCGGTCGAAACACGTTGCCATCCACCCCGTTGTACAGCACATGGATCCGCTGGGGGTCCACACCTTGGGCCAGGTGCCAGGCACGCACGGCGTTGGAGACCGCCACCAGCCGAGTCTGGCAGTTCAAGTCCGACACCGCCTGCGGGGCCAAACGCATGATGTCGCGCA
>CAYSXM010000641.1:0-3242 GCA_964434905.1 uncultured Pirellulales bacterium
CCAAGGTCGAACGCGTGCTAGAGAACGTGCGGTTTTCAATCAGCGTTTCCATGGACGGCATTACCAAGCCCACCCTCGAGGCAATTCGCCTGAACGCCGACTTCGACACCGTCATGGCCAACTTCAAACGATTCCACGCCTATTGCCGGCGGGTCAATAGCTCGATCGGCTTCAGCTTCTGCCTGATGCGGCAGAATTGGCACGAATTCGCCGACTTCATCCGCTTCGCCGAAGACTGGGGGTGCCAGGTGTTCGTGTGCGGTTTGTCGCACCCGCCAGAGTTCAGCTTGTTCAGTCTGCCGCGCGATGAACTGGCGCGGGTGGTCGAACGGCTGGAAGCGCAGTCGGAGAAGCTGTTGCCCAGCCTCAACGTGACCCGTTTCGCCTGGACCACGGCGCTCGACCGGTTGCGAAACCGGCTGGCCAATTTCGAGGAAGATCGCACCTTCTTGGCGTATGATCCCGCGAAAGACGGAGCGGGCGTGCTCCCCATCGTCGAGCGCCCCGCTGGCCAACGCGCCGTCGCGTTTGAGAATGCCCCCCCATTGCCATCGCACTCCACCAGCGCGCTATCTGAGGTCGAACCCGGAGCCACGGCGGCCTTGTTTCCCGAAATGCTGCCCGAGGCCGCGGCGTCTCCGGCCCCCGCCGGCGCCACCCCCGCCGGGTTGCCGGGCCCGTCGGTCGAGGCCGATTTGACCACGCTGATTTGCGACGAAAACGACCGTGTGTGCCAGGTCCTCAGCCGCGATGGCCGTTGCCTAGGGCTCGCCGCCGAAGATTGCCGCGGCCGTACACTCGGTGAAGTGCAGGTTTGCCTCGAACGGCATTGGAAAGCCCAGACCGGAGCGAGTGCGAAAACCCAGCACGCCGCCTCGATTTCGCGCGTCGTCGAACTGCGCCGCGCTGCCGCATCTACGCTGTTTCTGCATGCTACGACCTGGGCACGGTACGACGCACAGGGTCGTCGGACCGGCACCCTGACACTGTTGACGCTAGCCGATGCACTGGGAAAGCCTGCCGTGTAGCGGAGGCGGGCAGATAAACAGGAGCACTGCAAAGTCGGCGTCTGCAACCTTTTTCGGTCAACACGCGCTGCATTCAACCAACTTCCGTCGGCCGAAAACAGGTTCCAGACCCTCTGGGTGCCACTAGGCTTTGCGAGTGCTCTGATTCTCGCAAATCTGTTTGCAGTTCCCCTGGGTAAATAAAACGGCCGCGCGCCACGTGCCGTGTTGTGCCTTGTGCGGTGCTGTTCTGGTTTGCCACGCCGCCAGCACAGGCCCCCCCTCCTGGGACTTGCCAGAAGGCATCCAGCGGCTACGATGTGGGCACCTGGCGCCGCCAACCGCGTTGCACGCCTGGGCAGTTTGTTTTCCGCTGTGCAGCAGCTTCCCGACGGACCAGAAGCTTCGCGACGGAATAGCGAAGTCCCAGGGGCAGCAACGGCGCAGCGCAGCACCGGGCCTCCTTAGCTCAATTGGCAGAGCAACTGACTCTTAATCAGTAGGTTGATGGTTCGATTCCATCAGGGGGCACTCAGCACTCGCGCAGTTTCTGGCAGGCAGCACTACCCCTGGACTTCCCAGGGGTTTTTTGTGCGCTTGCCACAGGGCTGCGCTTGCCACAGGGTTGCCCACGGTGGCAGGCCATTTCCTGTGCGAAACACGCCGCGCGGTCCAGCATGACCTGCGACGCTGCCGGCCGGCTAGCAGGCGCGTCGAATTCTAGAATGGGCTGCTAACGTGTTCTGGAATCTGTTTCCCCCTGCACATCGCCGCGGGGCCTACAGTCGCGCGGCGACGAATTGCAAGGCCACGAAAATCAGCGAGAAGAACAGCAAGATCATGGTGCCGACTCGGCCGGCATGGCGCAAGATGGCCGGCATCAACTCGTGGCGCGTCGCGGCGTAAACCAGGCTCACCGTCACCACCAGCGGCACGGCATAGCCCAACTCGCGCAGAATATGCGACAGCGCGGCCAGCGGTGGTACGAACATCAACAAGCTGAAGCAATCGCTCGGCACGGCGAGTATCCTTGTTTCGGGGCGGTTGCAATCCGACGAAGTTCATGAATCATCGGGTTTCAAGTGACAGCGGGGCCCGCGTCGGGGGGCGGGCCGGGTTGTTCGTCGTCGTCGGGTTTGGCAACACTCTCGGGCAGGTAGAGCGGCCCCTCCCAGGCGTCGTAGATCACCAACAGGTTCAACAGTCCCGCGATCATCGTGTAGACGGTGGCCAATTCCAGGTAGCGGTGCAATCGCACGTGCAGTTCATGCAGCGAAAGATTGTCGGCGTTCGCATCGCCAGGCATCTGATGATAGCGCGGAGGTGCCATAAGGCGTCCCCACAATTGAGGCTTGTTCGCGCGCGTCCGCATGGCTTGCACCACCGCTGGTAGCGCCGGTAGCCCCACACCCACCTGGCACAGGTAGGCCAGCCGTGGCGGGTCGGGGTTCCACGACGCATAGACCGCGCGGCCCTCGCCCAAGGCAAACAGCCCGTAGGAAAACGTTCCCAGAATGCAAACCATGTACAGCAGACCCTTACCGGTCCGCCCCTGGTACAGGTGCCCCAGCCCAGGAATGAGCCAGGCCAAGAAAGCCGCCACGAAGGGGTCTTTCAAGTCGAGCGGGCCGTCAAGTTCAGGCGAAAGGACTTGCTTACTCACCGGTGAGATTGCTCCCGAGTGGCGAGGCGGCGCCGCGAAGGCCGGTCAGCGCGTGCCACGATGCTGGCCGTTGGTGCGTTTCCCGCGGAAATGAAGCACCGCAGTTTAGTCGGCCGCCTATTGGGAACCAAGCCCGGTCGAAGGGCCCGCAACTACGGCGCGGCGCCGCGGCAACCAAGTAAAAACGAGGGGCGCGCCGGCCCTCTAACGGGTACTTCGCCGGGCGGGCCAGGTTGTTGGAATTTGGCCCGAGTTTACCAATCGGCGCCGGCCGCGGTGGCCGCTAGTTCCAGGGCCACCGCATCGACAAGCTCGGCGTCGATCGCCCGCGCGTTCTGGCCCGCACCCGCCACGAGCGCCAGCCCTGCCAGGTACTGCACCTGCCGCGGGATGCCGCCGGCTAGAACTTGCAATCGCTCCACGGCATCGGAGCCAAACACGCTGGGGCCCCGACCGGCCGCTGCCCAGCAGTTTTTCAGATACTCGGCCGTATCCTCAATCGTCCAAGGTTCCAGGTCGACGCGCAGATAGGCCCGCTGGATCAATCGCGGATCGAGCTGCGGCACCTCGTG
>CAYSXM010000642.1:0-3238 GCA_964434905.1 uncultured Pirellulales bacterium
GGCCGGCGGTGGTGGCGGCCAGCTTGTCGGTCTTCAGCCACCCTTGCCAGCGGCTGCCGTCGGCCAACACGACTCCGTTGACCCGTTTGTCTGCCGACAGCGATTCAACGGCGGCCCCCGTATGGATGGCGACCCCGGCGGACTGGGCCGCCTGGCGCAGTCCATCGACCAGCGTTTGCCATCCGCCATCGAGATATCGCACGCCGCCGCGCAGCGCGCCTTGTAACTGAGCCAAAGTGCTCGCGGCAGCCATGTGTTCGGGCTCGTCGGCATAGGTTGTCAGGCGGCCAAGTGCCCGCACCAACGGTTCGACATCGCGCGGCAAATGGCCGAGATAGTCGGACCAAGTCCGCCGTTGCCAAGGAGCCAGCGGCTGGCGTCCCACGGCGGAAAACCAGCGCGCAAAACGCAGCTTCGTGGGCCAGCTCATCAGACCAGTGGACAGCAGCGACCGTAAACCCGCAGGCAGGCGGTGCAACTGATTGTGGCGAATGGCCCACCCCGCCGAGGGTGGCTGTCGTCCCGAAGGCTGAAGCCCCAGCTCTGATAGCACCTGCTCGGCGACTCCCCCGCGATACAGTGCGTGGGGGCCGAGGTTGAAGCAGAAACCATCTTGGAGGCGTGCTTGCGCGCGGCCGCCCAGCTTTGTGGCGCGCTCGAACAGCGCCACGCTTCGTCCCCCGCGAGCCACGAGCGTGGCGGCAGCCAGACCGGCCAGGCCACCTCCGACAACCAAGACATCGGCCGAAGATTCGCTGACCATGTCCAAGGCTCCGAAATGGTTGATCGCCTGCGTAGGCCGGGGTACAGCCGGTCGTTGCGGCGGGCCCTCTCGGATAATTGACGAACGCCGAGCCGCGTTTGTGACAACTTGACTGATTTTTTTCAACACGGCGGTTGGTCAGCGCGGTCGATGGCGGCCGAGCGCCTGGGCCACGACCGACCAGGCGCCCAGTAGCAGGGCCGTCAGTGCCAATACGGCCGAGGATGCTTCTGGCACCAACTGCGCATCGAGAGCGGATGGTCCACAGGTGTTGCCAAAATTGGCAGCCCAAAGCGCATAGTCGCCAGCCCCCACCGACCCGCTGTTGTCGAAGTCGGCGGTCAGCGCGTTACCCACTTGTCCCCATTGGGCGGCCCACAGCGCATAGTCCGCAGCACCCACTTGGCAATCGCCGTTGGCATCGCCCACTAGGACCGGCGGACCCACCACGGGCAACCCCACATCGGCCAGCACGGCCAGATCGATGGCCGAAATGTCGTACCGATAGCCGCGTTGATACACGACGCCGTTCATCATATCGGGAATCAGATCGTCGCCTGGCAGCGGGGCGACGTTTCCCAAATGGCTGGGGTTTCCTCGGGTCGTGGGAAGGGGGCGACCGTAAACCTGGGACGCCGAAGGACCGGTGAAGGTCAGCACTTCGCCGTCGAATACGAGCCACTCGTCGAAAGTCGATTGATAGTCACCAGGAAAATAATCATCGAAACCGTTGTTCCAGCCGTTGAACGCCAGCGCATGGCCCAGCTCGTGCAAGAAGACCGACACGGCGTCGGTACGGTTCGCGGGAACCTGCGCCGACCGGCTGAATGGTTGCGGATCGAGCCAAAGTTCATTGAGCAGGTAGTTGGTACTGAGCGTGATCTCGATATCGTGTGTCGAGCCATTGGGATCGAGACCCGTGCGAACTTCGGCGCCGGCCCCCTGTTCAAAGACATTGAAAAGACCGTTATTTCTCACGAAACTCGAATCGGTGCTGCGCCCTGTTGCTCGAGGAATACCGTTGTTGATCAACACGCGCACGTCGAGTGCTGCCGTGGCGCTGAGTTGCTGCGACCACAGAGCACCGGCGCCCAGCAGATTCGCCTCGACATCGCTACGCAATGCCGGCGAAAGGCCTGCAGCCGAGGCATCGAATAACACGCTAAAAGTCACACTCGCGCTGGCAGGCGCGCCGGTCACGGACCAGAAGAGCATGGCAACTAGCGCCAACGGACCAAGTCTAGCTGTCGGTCGGGACGGTGCGTCTGGGCCATGAACCGGGGGCAATTCGGCGGTACGCCTTGCGCACACCACCCGTGGCCTTTGTTGGACCAAATATCCCACGATGGCTCGGCCACTTTGCGGAGAGAGCACGGCGCTCGCCGGAAATCGAGGACGAGATGGAATTTGGTTCACGGTGCCGTACCTCCCGTCTCGAGACCGCAATTCCCCAGTGCATCCGCACTTCTCACCCGTCTCGCCAATTCACCGTTTGGTCCATGGCGACACTAAGACCGCCCCCAGGCCGAGCAGCCGGGCCGACATGGAACTCTGGGCGACGGAACATCCGCAACCTGGTGGAAATAGCCGTCGGCTGGCCAAGCTCAGCAGATTCCAGGTGGTCGCAGCGCGCGAGCGGGTCAACGCCGTGCAAACTGCTTTCTTCAAACCGGCCCGACCACAGAACCTGACAATCGTTCCGTCGCAACTCGCGTGCGCCCTGCAACAGGCTGACGGACCAACACCTATGTTAAGACCAGCGCTTCGTCCGAGGCAGGAGCGGAGGTCGAGTGATCGTCGTGCGGGTAGCGAGAAGCCTCCGCGGCACCTGGTAAGGCATTGGGCGCGGCGCCAGCACGTGCGCGACGCACCAACACATAGGCATACAGGCCGAACGAACCCACCAGCGTGAACGGCATGGAGAGCATGAACAATATGCTCCACATGAAACCGCTAACCCAGTCGCCTCCGCCACCCGACGAGGCCAGTGCATTCTTGCATTGGGGACAAGCAGCCACGGGCGACGCCACCAAGGCGACCAGCGCGAGCAGGCAAATGAGACGCAAAGAACGCGTCAGCAAGTTTCCGTGGAAGTGCCGCATAAAATAATCCGACGAACGGACCTCTGGAAGACAAAACGCGAGCCTAAGAAGAGCGAATGCCCCGGATTATAGTTTAGACGCCGGCCGGAGGGTAGAGAACGTACAGCATCCAGTAAATCACCACACCGGTCACGGACACATACAACCAGATCGGAAACGTCCAGCGGGCCACTTGACGGTGTCTGGCACGTTGATCGCGAAGTCCAAAATAAATGGTGGCGCTGGCCAAAATGGGTACGAGCGCGGCGAGCAGCACGTGGCTGACCAGAATTGCCAGGTAGACTCTCCGCACCGCAGGCGGCCCCAGAAAACGTACACTTCCCACCCGCGCGTGGTACACCAAGTACGAACTTAGGAACACGACCGAGACGGC
>CAYSXM010000643.1:0-3237 GCA_964434905.1 uncultured Pirellulales bacterium
GTCGACGTGCTGCTGCAGGCTTCGCCGCGCGATCGCCGGATGATCTTTGAAGAGGCGGCCGGCATCAGCCGCTTCAAATCGAAAAAGGTCGAATCGCTACGCCGGCTGGAACGCGTCGAGCAGAACCTGTTGCGGTTGGCCGACATTGTCGACGAGGTCGATCACCAGTTGCGCGGCGTGCGGCGCCAGGCAGCCAAGGCCCAGCGCTACAAGGAATGTGCCGACCGGCTGCAGGCCCTGCGCACTCAGGTGGGTTTGGCCGACTGGCGCCGGCTAGGTGCCGACCTGGCGGCGCTGGAACAGGAACTGCTCTCGCTACGCGACGATGAAGCGGCCCAGGCTGCGCAGATCGAGGCCTTGGAAGCGCAATCGCTATCGCTCGAATTGTCGATGGCCGAGGCCCAGGAAACTTTACGCGCTGCCGAGGGCCGCTCAGCCCAGCATCGCGAACAAATCGCCGCAGTCGAGGCGGCAATCGCGCTGCAGCGTGCCCAGCACCGCGATCTGGAAGATGAAGTGGGCCGCCACCAGAGACATCTGCTGGCCCTGGGAGCCCGGGCGGGTGATCTGGAATCGCTGGCTTCGGAAACGCTGCGCGGCGCCGCGGCCGCCGAAGACAACCGCCGCCGCGTAGTGCAAAAACTGGCCGACGCCGAACGCGTGCTTAGCGACTTGACCCGCGATCTCGACGCACTCCGCGCCGACGACGAGCGCCAGCGGGGACACCACCTGGAAGCGGCGCAGCAAACCGCCCATTGGGGCCAACGCCTCAGTGGTTTGGATTCGCACCTGGCGGCGTTGCGGGCCCAAGCCGAGCGACACGCGCAGCGACTGTTGGAGATCGAAGCGGCGCTCGGGGTCGGTACCACGCGGATGGAACGCCTGGCCGAGCAGGAACAAATCACCCACCTACGACAACAACAACTGGCTGCGGAATCCAACGACGCGACGCAGTCCCTGACCGGTCTGCGTCGCACGCTTCAAGACGAAACGGAACAACTGTCGCAACTGCGCCAACGGCACTCGGGCGCTAGCGAACGAGCCGCGCTGCTCAACGAACTGGAACAACGCCTGGAAGGCTTGGGGGCCGGCGTGCGCGAGGTGTTGGTACGCTCGAAGGCCGCCGCCAATGGGCCCTGGCGTCAGGTGCGAGGGTTGGTGGCCGATTTGCTGCACGTGCATGTCGATCAGGCCGCGCTGATTGAAGCCGCGCTGGGCGACGCGGCGCAGCATGTCGTGGTGGGCCCCGGCCAAGAGTTCTGGAATTGGCTCGACGGCGGCCTGGCGCGGCTAGGCGGTCGCGTGACATTTCTGCCCTGGCCCGAACGAGCCGCGGCCGACGACAACAGCCAGGGCTTGCTCGGCTTGCCGGGGGTCGTGGCCCGCGCCGACACCTTGGTTGAAACCGCGGCCGAATTCTTACCTCTGGTGCGTGGGCTGCTCGGTCGCACCTGGATCGTCGAACGTTTGGAACATGCGCTCGAACTCGCAGCCGGGGCCGGGCGAGGGCTGGCTTTCGTAACCCAGGCGGGCGAGCACCTGGCCGCCGATGGCGCAGTGACCGTGGGAGCCCGCCAGACCTCGACCGGGCTGATCTCGCGACGCAGCGAGTTGCGGGCGCTGCGTGCCTTGGTGGCCGAATGGGATCTGCGGATCGAGACCTTCGAGCAGTCGCTCGCCGCGCTGCGGCTGCGCATCGAGGAGCAATCGCGACGCGCTACCCTGGCCGCCGAGCAGGAACGTGCCGCGGTGGAAGAGCTGGCCGGGGCGAGGTTGGCGATCAATGCCGAAGGCGGGCGGCTACAGCAGTTAGAAACCCAACGGGCAGAGTTGGCACACGACGCGACCGCAGCGACTAGCCGCTTAGAGGCCGCGGAACTCGACCTGCAAGCCGCGCGCACCGAGCACGATTTGGCCGCCAGCCGCCAGGCCGAGCAACAGGCACGGCTGGTCGACCTGCAGCGCGACCTGCGACGCATGGACGAACAACGGCAATACGCCGCGCGAGAGACCACCGGCTTGCAAGTGGAATTGGCCAAGTGCGAGGAACGCCAGTCCAACCTGGAAACCCAACTGCGTCAATTGCAACGCGATCAAGAGGACCGACGGCGGGCACTAGCGGAAGCCCGCGGGCAACTGGCGGCCACGCGGGTCCGAGGACAGCAGGCCGGACTGGCCATCTTGACGGCTGAATCTCGCGTGGCCGAGTTGTATCTGCGCAAGGAAGAGGCCGTGCGCGAGACGACCCTGCTGGCCGCGCAACGTGCCACGCTACGCGATCGACGTGGCGAACTGGGCGAGGAAGTGCAGCGGATTCGCGGGCGACTGCGGCGTGGCGCGGAAAAAATTCACGCCAAGGATCTGGCTGCCAGCGAAATTCGCTTGCAACGCGAACAGATGGCTGCGCGACTACGAGACGACTACAGCATTGAACTGGCAGAACTGGAACATCACCCCACGCCCGACGAAGAGCGCGCCCGGCAGGAGGTCGACGCCGAAATCGCGGAATTGCGCCAGAAGCTGCAAGCGTTGGGCAGCGTGAATCTCGAGGCGCTCGACGAACTGGCCGAGTTGGAGACACGCCACCAAGGTTTGGCGGCCCAGTTGGCCGACCTGACGAGCGCCAAGAACGCCTTGGAAGGGATCATCCATCGTATCAATGCCGACAGCCGTCGGTTGTTCACGGAAACCTTGGAAACCGTGCGGGGCCATTTTCAGGAACTGTTTCGCAAGCTGTTCGGCGGCGGCCAGGCCGACATCGTGCTGGACGAAGGCGTGGATATTCTGGACAGTGGCATCGAGATTGTCGCCCGACCGCCCGGCAAGGAACCGCGCAGCATCAGCCTGTTGTCCGGGGGTGAAAAAACACTCACTTGCGTGGCGCTGCTGTTGGCCGTGTTCCGCAGCCGACCCAGCCCGTTTTGCGTGCTCGACGAAGTCGACGCCGCGCTCGACGAAGCAAACATCGAACGGTTCGTGGGCGTGCTGCGCGAGTTCCTGACCTGGACTCAATTCATCATCGTGACCCCTTCCAAGAAAACGATGACTTGCGCGCACGTGCTGTATGGAGTGACGATGCAGGAATCGGGGGTCTCGAAGCGCGTTTCGGTACGATTCGACGACGTCAGCGACGACGGTCAGATTCGCCTTCGCCCGGACGCCACGGACGACGACACGCAAGCCGCCTAGTGCTCCGTCACAGTTTGATCTTGGAATTGAGCGAATTCGCGGAGCACT
>CAYSXM010000644.1:0-3232 GCA_964434905.1 uncultured Pirellulales bacterium
GCCGATCAGCAGCACGGCGGCCAGGGCATTCAAGACAGCGTTGAGCGTGGGCAATTGGTGAACCCACATTGCCCAGGGTAGCCAGGTGGCGGAAGTGACAACTCGATTCACGAACGCTCCTCGGAAAGTTCCCGCACCTTGCGTTTGAGCAGTGAGACTTGATTGTCGTCGGTGCCACGATAGGTGCCGCGTACGACTCCGTGACGGTCGACCACGATCAACCGATCGGAATGCGTGACCCGCGCGACCGAAACTTGAAAACCTTGTTCGGCGGCCCGCTGGATGTCGCTCATGGTGCCGGTCAGGAACAGCCACCGATCGGCATCGGCATGGTAGTGATCGGCGTATTTCACCAACTCGGGCAGCGTGTCGCGTTCAGGATCGACGGTAATGCTGACCAGTGTGGCACCGTCGGCCAACAGGTCCGACTGCATGGCCGAAATCGAGTTATTCAGTTTCAAACACGCGCCGGGGCAACTGGTGAAGAAAAAGCTGGCCACCCAGACCTGTCCCCGGAGCGACTCGGTATTGAACGAGCGACCGCTGCGCTCGGTAAGTGTAAAGTGTTGCACCTTGTGACCAGGCGGCGGGGCTTCGCCGCGAGGCACCGCGCGAGTTAGCGGGGGGCGCTGTTCACGCATCGCCAACCGCGCACCAAACAGGACCGTGAGCACCAGGAACACCACCGCCCAAAACACCAACGGCCAACGATTCATGGTGAGACTCCTCGATCGGGACGGCCGACCGCCCAAAAACAAACGGCCGTGATTGCACCAGTAAATGCCATCATGACAAGCCAGCACATGGCGAGTGACGGCAGGTCGTCGCTCAGCAACTCGGCGGAGTGGGGAAACATAAGGTGGCGCAAACCGGCAACTGCATAGGACAACGGATTGGCGCGAATCAGACCGTACAGCCAGCCCGTTTGCGCTGGGAAAAACGCGCCTGAAAGCAGCCACATGGGAAACAACACCACGCTCATGAGCGCGTGATAACCTTGGCTCGAATCGGTCTGCCAGGCGAACACGAACCCTAGTGCGGTCAGCGCCCACGCGGTGACCCCTAACAATAGCGTGGCCGCGACCCACGACGCGAGCCCCACGCGCGCGCCAACAAACCAGGCGGCCGCCAGGAACAAGAACCCTTGGACCCAGGCAATGGTCGCGCCGCCCAGCAGCTTGCCCAGCACCAGCGACCACCGCGGCGCGGGCGACACCAACACGCCCTGTAGGAAGCCATCGCGGCGGTCCTCGATCACCGAAATCGTGGTGAAGATGGCCGTGAACAACACTACCAACACCACCGTCCCCGGCAGAAAATATTCGCGGTACGAAACCGAGCCCCGATCGTCGCCCGCCAGCCGAAACGCTGGCCCCAGCCCGGCGCCAAAGAGCACCCAAAACAGCGCGGGCTGCGCCAGCGCGCCGAACACACGATTCGGTTGGCGAGCGAATCGCACTAGCTCGCGCTGGGCCAACGCGAACGCGGCGCGCCAGGCCAATTGCGCGGTGGCCGATGTTTCAGGCGCGGGACCGGCAGACGAAGTCGGGCTGGCCGATGGGCTAACCATGGGCAGTCTCCAACGATTCCCTTCCCTGAAAAGTGCGTCCGGTGCGAGCAAAAAACACGTCGGCCAGCGTAGGCCGAGACCAAGACAGCGCGTGAATTCGTCCAGGAAACGCCACAAACAAGCGAGGCATTAGCTGGGGAGCATCCGTAGCTTCCAGCCGCACCTGGCCATCCACGGACCAGGCCCGGCAGCCGAAGCGCTGTGCGATTTCGGACGCCAGACGATGCGGTTCTTCCGCGTCGATCGTGAGCGTTTCTCCTCCCACGGTCGCACGCAGGGCGGCAGGCGGATCGCAGGCCACGAGCACGCCCTGATCTAGAATGGCCACCCGATCGGCTTGCTCCGCCTCTTCCAACAGGTGCGTAGTGAGGGCCACGGTGACCCCTTGGCCGCGAAGCTGCAGCAGCACTTGCCACAGGTCGCGGCGTGCACTTGGATCGAGCCCGGTGCTGGGTTCATCGAGCAACAACACCGGCGGCGTGTGCAGCAACACCTTGGCCAACTCGACACGGCGCCGCTGCCCGCCGGACAAGGTCTCGCAATAGTCGTCGGCGCGATCGACCAGGCGAAACTGCTGGAACAGCTCGTCTGTGCGGTGGCGAATCGTCTCGTTCGAGAGGCCGTAGAGCCTGCCTTGGAACTGCAGGTTTTCACTCGCGGTCAGCTTCTTGTCGAGGCTGGGCGACTGGAAGGCCACGCCAATCTGTCGCCTTACCTGGTCGGAGTGTCGCTTGACATCGTTTCCCAGAATTTCAATCTGGCCCACCTGCACGGCGGCCAGCGTGGAAAGCAAGCGAAACAGTGTCGACTTGCCGCTGCCGTTGGGTCCCAACAAGACGAAGATTTCGCCGCGTGGAACGGTCAGCGACACGTTGTCAAGCGCGGCCCTGGCCCCATAGCGGTGACCGACGCCGGCAACGAGTATCGCGGGTGATCGAGTCATGACTGGTCCGCCGCGCTGGCCCGGAACGCCCGGAGAACCGGGGACAAAGCTGGGCAAGCGGCGCGCGGCCTGCCTAGTGCGCCGCCTCGGTCGCGGTATCGTGCGCGGCGTGGGACGCGGAGTCCGGCGAATCGATGTTTAAAGAAGCCGGAACCGCAGCTCGCTCGCGGCGCTCTTCGCTATAGCGGCGCATTCTCAGGCCAATGTCTGGCACGAGCATTACTAGGAGAAAAATCGACATGGCCGTGGCGGGAAATGTCAGCACGTACTTCCAGTTGGCTTCCCACTTCAAGTGCATGAAGAACAAAATCACCAGCATGGCCTTGCAGCACGACACCGACATCATCACGGTCCAGGCTGCGGCCGGTCGGTCGTGCAACAACTCGTAGGCGCCAAACGAAATGCCCGTGAGCACCAGCAGTGCCAGTGCCACGACGACGTATTTCCCCACACCGGGGGGCGCATGCTTTCCATGGTCATTGGCGCCGTGCGCATCGTGTGCATGATCGGTCATCAGGCAAAACTCCTGCTTCAGATCGTCCGCGAACCTTTTGGCCGCGGCTGCCCTGGATCGGGAACCACCCTATTAGAACAAATACAACAAAGGAAACAAAAAGATCCACACCAGATCGACGAAATGCCAATAGAGGCCGATGTTTTCCAGCACGCCGGCCCGATCTGGCCCTAGCCGCATCGGCAGCACCAGGGCAAAGGCGATC
>CAYSXM010000645.1:0-3224 GCA_964434905.1 uncultured Pirellulales bacterium
ACATTGCGATCACGCGGCGCGTGGTCGAGCGCGCACACGATCGGGGAATTTCGGTCGAAGCCGAGTTGGGCATGCTGGGTGGTGTGGAAGAAGACATCGCGGTGAGTGCCGACCATGCCTGCCTGACCGACCCGGACCAGGCGGTCGAATTTGTCGCCAAGAGCGGCTGCGATAGCCTGGCGGTGGCCATTGGCACCTCGCACGGGGCGTACAAGTTTCAAGGGAACCAAGGACTGCACTTCGATCGGATCCGAGCGATTCAGCAGTTGCTGCCGGGCTATCCGCTGGTCATGCACGGTTCGAGTAGCGTGCCGCGCCCGTGGGTCGATCGCATCAACGCGGCCGGGGGAGTGCTGCCGGCCACGAGCGGCGTGAACGAAGCCGATTACTTGCCGGCCGCCAAGCTGGGCGTGACCAAGGTGAACATCGACACCGATGGTCGCTTGGTGTGGTGCGCGGTATATCGCGAAACATTCCGCGACCTGCCGGCGGATTTCGACCCGCGAACGGCCGGCAAGCCGTTCATGGCAGCCTATGCGGGCTATATTCTGGACAAGAACCGTGCTCTGGGTTCGGCGGGCCAATTGGAATCTCTGCGGCACAGCCTGGCGGTGGGCGTGTAGCGGCGCGGCACTTTGGGTCGGTGCCCCGACCACGCTACACTGGCGCCCCGTGGAACCACGTCACATCGTCTTCCAGGTCGCGCTGGTGCAAGGGCCGAAGATGGAACTGGATATTCTGCGCCAGTTCGACGCCACGCGAGATTTTTCCGGCAAGGCGCTGCGATCTTGTTGCTATGCGCCGTACACCTCGTTGTACTTCGACTCGCTGGGCGATGTGCGCGTCTGTTGCCAGAACACCGAGTTCGTGGTTGGCAACATTGCCGACGATTCCCTCGATGCACTCTGGCACGGGGCTCGACTCGGCAAATTGCGCGCGGCTCTAGCGGCGGGCGATCTGTCGCAAGGGTGCCGGTTCTGCCATTGGCAGTTGTCCGAGGCGAACTTCCAAGGGGTGTTCATTCGCAACTTCGAGCATTTCCCGGTCGACGATCCGGCCCCGGCCTGGCCGGTCCAGCTCGAGTTCTCCGTCAGTAATACTTGTAACCTGGAATGCGTGATGTGCAACGGCCAGTGGTCGTCGCTCATTCGTTCGCGCCGTGAGCGACTGCCGCCACTTCCCAAGCCGTATACCGAGCGATTCTTTCAGGAGTTACGCCCGTTTTTGCCTCACCTGGAGCAGGCCAAGTTCCTGGGCGGAGAACCGTTTCTGGCAGCCGAGTCGTTGCGGGTGTGGCAACTGATGCTCGACGACGGCTTGAACACGCCTTGCCATGTGACCACCAATGGCACGCAATACAATGCCCGGGTCGAACGGATTCTGGAGCGATTGCCGATTTCGATTTCGATGTCGCTCGACGGCGTGACCAAGGAAACGGTGGAAGGCATCCGTGTGAATGCCTCGTACGAGTTGCTGCAAGAGAATTTTCGTCGATTCCATGCCTATGCACGGGCCCGCGGCACCTATATAGGCCTTACGTTCTGCCTGATGCGGCAGAATTGGCACGAATTTGCCCGTTATCTGCTGTTCGGCGACGAATGGGATTGCGAGGTGGTGGTGAATACGGTGACCTACCCCCGTCACTGCAGCCTGTTCACGTTGCCGCCGGCGGAATTGCACGAGATTGTGCGGGAACTCGAAGCACAAGCGCAAGGCATTGTGGGGCAGCTTGGGCGTAACCGCGGCGTGTGGGATACCGAATTGGCGCGGTTGCGGCGGCGCCTTGGCCACGTCGAGGGTGAGCAGCCCTTTTTCGTGACCAAGTCGTTGGCCGATGCTTTGCCGCACAGGGACCAGCAAGCGGCCGATGTACTGGCGGCCCGCGCCTGGCAGGGGCTGCGGGCGTTGGCTGGCGAGGTGCCGGTCGACATGCTGGTTTGCGACCGCGACGACGTGGTGTTGGAAAGCCGTTCGGAATCGGGAGTGTTCCTGGGCATTGCAGCGGAAACGATCCTGCATCGCCCTATTCAAGAAGTGCAAGCGCAATTGCACCGGCAGTATGGCCCCGAGTTGGAAGTGCTGCGAAACGAAGAGTGCGACGGGGTCCGCGAGCAGGTGCTGGCGATGCGCTTTCCCAACCAGCCGGCCAGCTACATTTGCGGCATCACCGTGCCGCGCCTGGACGATCACGGTCAGCCGCTGGGCACGCTAGCGCTGGCAGTCTGTCTAAGCCATCTGCCATCGCTGCCGTTGATCGGAGCCGCGCGGTAGTCTGGGCGCGCGTGGCCAATTGTTGGGGAACGTCAGCGCTGTGTTAGCCCAAGTTACGCCACTTGGACCATGGCGCAAGGACTGTGGTGCGCCTTTTCTGGGGACAAGTCTGCACTACTTATTGTCGGATTCGGTCAACGCTAAAGGAAGTGAACGCAAAGCAGAGGGGGGAAAGCAGAACCTGATTTCCTCGCGCCTTGGCGTTTTATTCTTCAACTGGCCGGATTGGCTTATTGCTACCCCAAGCAACGCTGCTGCGCCCACCGAATAGCGACTTGCGTGCGATCGAAGGCCAATAAAAGTACAAATTTCAGCGCTGCAGCGTAACTTGAGTTAGCCTGCGGGGCCGATGTCTCAGCGCGTGGGTCCAGCATCGCTGACCCACAAGCGACCGCGCCATGATACAGGCCAGCAGTGCCAACCAGGCTGTACCGGGCTCGGGCACCGACGTGCCGGCCGGGGGGCAGGTGTTGCCGAAGTTGGCCGCCCACAGTGCATAGTCTCCGGCGCCAACGGAACCATTGCCATCGAAATCGGCCGCCAGGCCTGTGCCCGACAGACCAAACTGCGCGGCCCAAATTGCATAGTCGGCGGCACCGACGGTGCAATCGGCGTTGGCGTCGCCGACGAGCGATGGGGCCAGGCTGACCTTGTAGATCACTCCCTTGCCCCCGTTGCTGAAGCGCGTGGTGCCGTAGAGGCTTGAGCCGAGAGGCAACAGCGCCGTGACTGGCGAAAAGCCCTCGGAATCGAAGACGTCGCCCAGTGTTTGGAAATCGCTGCCCGAGGTGTTCAAACGAAACACGGAGCCCAGGCCACCTAGGCCGGCGCCGCGCGTGGCACCAAACAGGGTTTGGCCCACGAGGGTCAGTTCGGCCTCGGGCCCGGTAGCACTGAAGGTGTCGAACGAGTGCAACAGCGAGTAATTCGAGCCATCGAAGTCCAAGGCGTAG
>CAYSXM010000646.1:0-3223 GCA_964434905.1 uncultured Pirellulales bacterium
GTTTGGTCGATCAGTTCCACCTCCAGACCCGCCACGCGCGCCACGGCCATCAGCCGCTCGAACTCGGCAACGCGCTCGTCGGTCAGGGCAATGCGCAAACTGCCCACCTGGCGCCATTGAGGGCGCACTTCGGGGTCGGTTTCCAATTGTGAAAAAGTTGCGACCGACCACATGGCTAGTTGCGTGCGTTCAACGGTCGAGCGCACCTGCCCCACCAGGCCCGCCGCTTGGGCCGAGGTGACAGAGGCCAGGGCCGGTTCGCGCTCGAGCACCAACACGTCGCGCTGGCCGGCCTGTACCAGGCTATAGGCCACGGCGCAGCCGACCGCGCCGCCGCCCACGATGACGTATTCCGCATGCTGCCCTAGGTCCATCGCAAATCCTTCTGCTGTCCAGCCAACTGGTAATTTCGGCGTGGGAATTCTCCACACAGCCGGGTGGCGCGCGCCGGGCCTTTTCGGCGCGGAATGCTTGGGCCGGTAAACTTTGCCGGAAACAGTCGACAAACGGCCGGCTACTGGGGTTGTTCGATCTCGCGCAGGTACCAACGAACAAATGCCTCGACATTGTATTCCTTGGTTGGGGAATACGGCCCTGGCGTGTACCGCTTGGAATTGACTCCTCGCTGGTTGTTCTCGCACAACACCCAGTCTTGTTCGGAAGTTAATTGCCAAAACGGCAACATGGCCTCCAACTGATAATCGCGCCCTTCGATCGCCTCCCGGTCGACCAGCCAGGTGACCGTGGCCAGGGTGCGCTGCGGGCCGGCCGGGGTCAGCCGAGTCGACACCGCATGATCGCTGCTGGAATGGTTCCAAAAATTTGGCAAGGTCGAGATCCGCAGCGTTCCCATGTCGCGTTCCGGATAGTCGCCCATCAGGGGCGCCACCGGCCGGCCATCGAGGCTCTCGCTGACCCAGCCATCGACCAGCGGGGTGCGATTCGCGCGGTACCACGTGCGATCGGGAAACCGGGTCAATCCGCCGGTGCGGTGCCCCACCTTCAGCCCCAACGCACGCCAACGTTGTTCGCAGGACACGCTCCGGGCTTCAATCCGTGCATCGGCCACCGGATCGTTGACGGGCGCCACATCGAAATTGGCCTGTACATATTGGGGGTGGCCCACGGGGCAGTGCAGGCATTCACGGTTATTTTCCCAAACCAGCTTCCAATTCGCGCCGATGGAATAATGCTTCTGGCACGCCACCTTGGCACGCTCCAGACCTTGCGGGCGAATTTCCGGCTCCATGGCGGCGTACGCCTCGTCGAAATCTGGTGGGTTCGACGCCAGCGACACAAACACCAGCCCAGCTACTTCGCGGAGGGGCGCCTGATGCAGACCCCACTGCGACCGGTCCAGTGCATCGGCCATGCCGCCCGTCCCCAGCAGCCGCCCATCTCGCCCATACGTCCATTGATGATAGGGGCAAACGAGCTTGCCGACCTGGCCCTGGGGCTGGCTGCAAATCACCGAGCCACGGTGCCGGCACACGTTGAAGAGCGCGCGCAGCCGACCGTCGTCGCCGCGCATTATCAGCAGCGACTCGTCGCCGATTTCGTAAACAAAGAAATCGCCAGGCTCTGCCGCTTCGCAGGCATGCCCCGCCATCAGCCAGCCGCGCTGCCAGATGCGCTCGAAATCCTCGGCGTACACCTCGGGGTCGGAATAGAACGCTCCCGGTAGCGAGTACCCAGGCCGATACGATGCCAACAGAGCTTTCCACGGAATCATGGCTTCGATACCTAGCGAGATGATGCCTTGGACCGGCGTGTTGCACGCCCGAACGTTGGTGCCGCCTGTTCTGCCGGTGCGATGTCCGACATGTACCTCGGGCCCATTTCGGGCAAGCGCAGGTAGTCCTGGCGTCTGCGTGGTGTGCCAGCGTCGACTGGCCAGTATACGTATTCGAACGAGATGGAACTCTCTTGCTGTTGCATCGCCAGGGCACTGACGTTGTGTTGCTATTAGTGCTCCGTTAGCGGTTTGTGTTAGAACCACACTTCGATCAGATCGTAGTCGCATCGCGGTTGAATGGCAACTTCTGATCCCATTTTGCTCCCGGGCGAAGTACTACGATTCCGGTCAGGACTAGGAGCGAGGTCGTGCGACTTTGCGAGACGCTCCTTGTTCTTTTCCATGATATCGGAAAGCGTCATTTCCTCCTGGTGCGAGTTAAGCCAAATTCAACTGGTCGTGTGCTAGATCATCTTTTCGCACGGATCCGTCGGACGGCCTTCTAGGCGGTCCATATGCAGCCAACGCGGCGTCATTGTTGGAACTCCCTCAGGCATATCCAACGTGGGCCAGCGAAACCAACTACGAAAAGCGTGATATGCCGGTGAGGTCGTAACGGGGAATTGGTCGAACACGTCGCGCCATCGTGTAAATAAGTCGAACGTCGCGACATCCGGATGCACACCGAAGTCCCAGGCCGAGCAGATGCGGTGAACGTAATCGGCTTTCGCTTCCAAGGATTCCAGCGCCTTGGGCGGATGGTCGAGGTCGGGGTAAACACTCTGGTCGATTTCGAGACTCATGGTCGGCAAAACTCCTCTCGAAACCAACGCCGAACGACCGAGGCCCGTTCTTTCTCCGCAGCGTCGGCAATGCTCTTCTCAGGTCGGCGCAGTTCAAGGGCAGTCAGGTGAAGCAGCACCTTCTGTCTTGCCGTCATGCTCAGCTCACCGGGATTTTTCTGTTCCCACAGATTCCAGCACGCCTGGACATCTTGAAGCCCTGCCCTCACGACCTGATAAATGTCCGTGAAATCCCTTGGCGAACCACGGTCCACCAGCGCGTTCATTTTCGATGCGACGTTGTCGGCCAAAGTCTCAATCAAAATCGGTGGCCAGGCGCTCGCTTGCGGGGGCTCTAACTCCACCGACCGCACCGAGATTTGGAACGAGAAGACTTTCGACTTGCCTTGACTCAACTCAAACGACATCGTTTCACCGAATCGACGCTCACTCAGAAGCAGACCTTGTTCGGCGGCGACGTTCCTCATCGCGGCTCGAATGCTTTCTTCGGCCTGTGCATCGGCTCGTGTTTTCCACCAAGCGTCGATGTCGTGCGTCGTGCGGTAATCCAAATGATGACGAAGGGCGAAGTATCCGCCCAGAACGATCCGTTCGCTGCCAGGGTGACGCGACAATTCGGCGAGAATACTTTCGGCCAGTGGGTCAACTTTCATGGGTCTGGCAGTTTCTTTCATCGCGCTGATTT
>CAYSXM010000647.1:0-3221 GCA_964434905.1 uncultured Pirellulales bacterium
GACGCACGCAACTGGTTGGAAATCCATCGCACGGCGCATCAAATGGGATTGCGATCCAACGCCACGATGCTCTACGGGCACGTTGAAACGGCCTATCACCGGGTAGATCACCTGTTGCGTTTACGCGAGTTGCAAGCGGAAACGGCGGGGTTTCAGACATTCATTCCCCTGGCGTTTCACCCCGACAACACCCAGTTGAGCCACCTGCAAAAACCTTCGAGCCTGCTCGATCTACGCACGATGGCCGTGGCACGCCTGATGCTAGACAACTTCGACCACATCAAGGCCTATTGGATTATGCTCGGCATGGGCACGGCCCAAGTGGCATTGGCCTACGGCGCCGACGATCTGGACGGCACCGTGCGCCACGAATTGATCTATCACGATGCGGGTGCTGAAACTCCCGAACTGCTCTCAGTCGAGCAAATCTGCCGCCTCATTCGCGAGGCAGGGCGCGAGCCTGTCGAGCGAGATACGCTCTACCACCGGGTGGTTCGCCAGGGCGATCGTTGGCAAGCCTCCGAGGCCATTGCCGTGGGCTAGCCCGGCGTTGACCGCGGCCCGGTTTGCGAAGGACCCTTTCCGTGCCGTTGGTCTGCTGGCCTTGTTACCTGGTTTTGCAAGTCAGGCCTTGGCCCGACGAGACCTGCTCTGGGTGCCACTGACTTTGCCGGTGCTCTGGGGCGTATTGTTGAAAACCTGACTCTGGGCCGTTTGCTACCTGCACAGCAAAGATTGGTGACGATGACCCCCCACCGCGCCGCGGCGAATGACAAGGTCGTATTGGGTCTGGTGCAAATGAGCTGCGCCGAGGCCAAACAAGCCAATCTGACCAAGGCGGTGGAGCGCATCGCCCAGGCGGCCGATTCCGGCGCGCAGATCGTCTGCCTGCAAGAATTATTTGCCACGCGCTATTTTTGCCAGACCGAAGATCATCGCCGGTTTGCCGAGGCCGAGCCGCTCGACGGCCCGACGAACCAAGCGTTGTCCGACGCGGCCCGCAGGCACCAGATAGTGGTCGTCGGTTCGCTGTTCGAACGGCGCGCCGCGGGCTTATACCACAACACGGCCGTGGTCTACGACGCCGATGGCTCGCAGCTCGGTGTTTATCGCAAGATGCACATCCCCGACGACCCTCACTATTATGAAAAGTTTTACTTTACACCCGGCGATCTGGGCTTCCGCAGCTTCACCACGCGATTTGGCCGGGTAGGGGTCTGCGTCTGCTGGGATCAATGGTATCCGGAAGCTGCCCGGCTCACTGCGTTGACCGGTGCGCAGATTCTGTTTTATCCCACGGCCATTGGCTGGCACCCCAGTGAAAAAGTCGAGTTTGGCGCCAGCCAGCATTCTGCTTGGGAAACCATGATGCGCAGCCACGCCATCGCCAATGGAGTGTTTGTCGCCGCCGTCAATCGAACCGGACGCGAAGAGGGGCTCGAATTCTGGGGCGCTTCGTTTGCCTGTGACCCCAACGGTAATCTGTTGGCCCGAGCCTCGCACGATCGCGAGGAAACCTTGGTGGTCGAGTGCCAACTTGATCAGATCGATGTGGTGCGTACCCACTGGCCATTCCTGCGCGACCGTCGCATCGACGCTTATGGCGACCTGACCAAGCGCTATCTCGACTAACCGCGACCTGCCCATGGAACCAACACCACGCGAGTTAGGCTATCGCATGCCCGCCGAGTGGGAGCCCCATGCGCGCACCTGGTTATCGTGGCCACACAACCGCGATTCGTGGCCCGGGGCCTTCGATCCCATACCCGGCGTTTGGGCCGAGTTGGTCCAGACGCTCGCGGCGCACGAGGCGGTTGCCATTTGCGCCGGCGGCGCGGCTGTGATGGCCGAGGCAGCGCGGCGAACCGCCGGCCTGTCCGGCGTGACGCTACTCGATGTCGCCACGAACGACGCCTGGATGCGTGATCATGGCCCGACCTTTCTCGTCGGGCCCTCGGGCTCTCCACCAGCCTTGGTCGATTGGAAGTACAACGGATGGGGAGAGAAATACCCCCCCTTCGACCGCGACGACGACGTGCCCAGGCAGATTGCCGAATACACCGGCCGCCGACGATTCACTCCTGGCATTGTTCTCGAAGGGGGCGCCGTCGACCCCAACGGTCGGGGTACCGTGCTGACCACCGAGCAGTGCCTGCTCCACCCTAACCGCAACCCCGGCCTGGGCCGCGCCGACCTGGAACGCTACTTACGAGACTATTTGAATGCCACGCATGTGCTCTGGCTAGGCGAGGGGATCGAGGGGGATGATACCGACGGGCACATCGACGAGTTGGCCCGATTTGTCGGCGCCCGTACGGTGCTCGCCGCCACGGAACCCGATCCATCGGATGTCAACCATCGACCACTGGCCGACAACCTCAGGCGGCTCGCATCGTTCACGGACCAAGACGGGCGACCGCTCGACATTGTGACCCTGGCGCTGCCGCACCCCATGTTCCACGGCGATCAGCGACTGCCCGCCAGCTACATGAATTTCTACATCGCCAACGGGTTGGTCATCGTCCCACAATTCGACGATCCGGCCGACCGCGCGGCCCTCGATACGCTGGCCCGACTATTCCCCGATCGCCAGGTGCGGGGACTGCGCGCAGTCGACCTGGCCTGGGGGCTGGGGGCATTTCACTGCATCACGCAGCAAGAACCTGAGCTGCCCGCCGGCTAAGCGGCGTCTGCCCCGTGCGGGCGATTGCCGCCGCTGTGTGGCCTTTGTGTGCCGGAACGCCAGGACGAACGCCTCGCGCTAAGAGGCCGCCGGGTTCGCGCCCGACTTGCGCATTTTTTCCCGGGCGCGCGCTAGCAGCGGCCCCAACGAGTTCTCGGGCATGCCCACCAGGGAACTGATTTCACGGTAGGTCTTGTTCTCAAGATGGAACAGCCGCACGACCTCCGCCTCTTGGGGGTCTAGGCCTTCCAGCAAACGCGCAACTTCCTCGCGGTCGTGCAGGCGCTGTTCGACGTCGTCGGGTTCTCTGGCATCGCTGTGCAGGCTCGCGGCTTGGGCCAGCCGAGCCGCGGTATTGCGTTTCAGCATCGACCGCACGGCCACACGCCGTGCAACCACCGTCAAATAGGTAGCCAAGCTCGACTGGCCACGAAAATGGCGCAGCACCGAATAGTCGTCCTTCACCAATGCCAAGAACACATCGGCGGCCAAGTCCTCGCGATCCTGACTAGAAAGTCGAATCGAGCGCGCCTGGGCC
>CAYSXM010000648.1:0-3220 GCA_964434905.1 uncultured Pirellulales bacterium
TGCGCCGCGCATGGGAACGATGTTGGCGGTAGTGCTAACCGATGCGCCGGTTGCAGCCCAGGTGGCTCAGCGGGCGCTGACTGCGGCGGTGGCCGACACGTTCAATTGCATTAGCATCGACGGGCACATGAGCACCAACGACACGGTGCTGCTGGTGGCCAATGGCGCCGCGGGGGGTACGCCCCTGGCGGCGGCGGACCTGGCCGCCTGGCAGGCCGGGCTTGAGGAGGTCTGCGGCGAACTGGCTCGCGCCATCCCGGCCGACGGCGAGGGGGCCACGCACCTGGTGACGATCGACGTGCAAGGGTGTGCGAACCGTGACGACGCGTACCGCATTGCCAAAGCCGTGGCGGAAAGTCCCCTGGTGAAAACGGCCATCGCGGGGGGGGACCCGAACTGGGGTCGAATCGTCTCGGCGGTGGGCTATTCAGGCGTGGCGCTCGACCCCACGGGTGTGCGGTTGACATTAAACGGTTTCCGGCTGTATGCCCAAGGATCGCCGTTGGCGTTCGACGAGTCGGCGGTATCTCAGTCGATTCGCGGACAGCGCGACACGCACATCGTTTTGGAGCTGAACGAAGGCCCCGCCAAACTGCGTTTTTGGACCACCGACCTCACTGCGGAATATGTCCGGTTAAACGCCGACTATCGCACATGACCACGCCGCTGGCACGGATTCGCACAGGCGCGCTTGTTCTGCTGGTCGTCATCACGCTCTCGGTCTGCGGCTATCGCTGGGCCGGCTGGAGCTGGATCGATTCGCTATATATGGTCGTCATCACCGTGGCCAGTGTGGGCTATCGGGAAATGGGGGAGATGACGCCGGGGCTGAAGCTATTCACCGTGGTGGTCATCGTCCTGGGGATGTTGGCCACGGGCTACACCATCGGGGGGTTCTTACAAATGCTGGCCGAAGGTGAAATCGATCGTGTCGTGGGGCTACAGCGCGTGCAGCGTGAAGTTGACAAGCTGGAAGGGCACATCGTCGTGTGCGGCTATGGCCGCATCGGGCAGATGCTGACGGCAGATCTCAAACGCCAGGAACGCGCGTTCGTGGTGCTGGAGCACGACCATGCCCGCACCGCGGAAGCTTTGCAACAGGGCTTTCTGGCCATGGAAGGTGACGCGACGGAAGAAAAGTTACTGGTCGACGCGGGAATCGCGCGGGCCAAGAGCCTGGTTACGGCGTTACCCAGCGACGCGGCCAATGTGTTCATAACGCTGACCGCTCGCAACTTGAACCGTGGGATGCAGATTATAGCGCGCGGCGAGTTTCCCTCGACCCAGAAAAAGCTGATTCAAGCTGGAGCCGATCGGGTGGTGCTGCCCGCCACGATTGGCGCCACGCGCATCTCGCACATGCTGACACGTCCGTCGGTGGTCGAGTTCATGGAGCTGGTAGCGGGCCGCAGCAGCCTGGATGTTGAGATCGACGAGTTGGAGCTTCCGCTAAATTGCCGGCTAGTGGGTCAGACCGTCGCACAAACCGAAGCCCGCCGTCGCCATGGCCTGCTGGTGGTGGCAGTCAAGCGGGGAGCTGCGGGGATGGTCTTCAACCCCGACGCGGACTTCGCCTTTGCGGCCGAGGATGTGATCATTGTGATGGGCAAGGTCGACGATATCGCGAGATTTCGCGGCGAGTGCGAGTTGTAGCGCGCGCCGTGAGTGCCGTGGGCGCGGCGCCGCTAGCAGTGCTATCGCGGTGAGTTGTCCCGGCGTTTCCGCCGCACGGCAAGGCAGGCGAATCGAGGGCCAGCGGGTCCCAAAAAAGCGATCTTTCCCCTTGGCCCCAGGGACTTTAGACTCTTCGCCGCACGGGGGTCGCGAGGCCCCATGGGGTTTGCGGGCACGGTTTCGCGTTATGCATTGCCAGGTCGGCCAAGGAGGGCCCATGTCCAGCACTTCTCCGTCTCCCACTGCGGCGCGCCTGTCGGTTGTGCTCGTGGTCGACAATGAAGTTGCCATGTTGCCAGCCACGCTCGATAGCGTGCGCGACTTGGCACACGAGATCGTGCTAGTCGAGACGGGGTCTCCCGATCGAACCTGGCAACTGATGGGGCGATATGGTGCCAAGGTCGTACCGTTTGCCTGGCACGACGATTTGGCCGCGGCGCGCCAGATGGGCTCGCAAGTTGCAAGCGGCGAATGGTTGCTTTGGCTCGAAGCGGGTGAGCAGGTATCGCCCGAGGCGGCCGACGCGATTCGGTGCGTGCTGGCAGACCCTGTGGCCACCGAAAGTGCTTGGCTCTTATTGGTCGAGTCGGACGAGTCGCCGTCGGTTTCGGGGCGCGAACGGGCGGCCCAGATTCGGCTGGTTCCTCGGACCGATGCCGTGCGCTATGAGCGCCGCACCGGCGGAGTCGATCGTACGCTGCTGGCCTCGGCAGGGCTTCAACTGCGGCTGGCCGCAGGTCTTATCACCCAGTTGGCCGCAACCAGCGATATGGAAGTGTTGCGTCGCCGGGCGCGACGCGATTTGCGATTACTGCACGCGGCGCTGGCCGAACAGGGAGAAGACCCACGCTGGTTGCTGGCGCTCGGCCAGCGCGAGGCACAGTTGGGCGAAACCCGCGCGGCGGCCGAGCATTTTCGGCGGGCCATTGCCTTGGCGGAGCGGGGTTCGATCACGTCGCTCGAGGCGTATTACGGGCTGCTGACCACGTTTACCGAGGACAGTCGGGAGCAGCGCCGCGCGCAGTTGGCCGTGGGCATGGATGCACTCGATGTGTTTCCGTTCGATGCGCAATTGCTGTGCGCGGTGGGCGGGTGCCTGCAGGCCTTGGACCAATTACGACTGGCCGCCAGAAGCTATGAGACGGCCTTTCGATACGGCCAGGTCGAGGCGGAAACCTGGCATCTGCCAGAGTTGGGACAATTGGCGGCGACGCTGTGGGGTCTATCTTTGGAATTGTTGGGCGAGCAGTCGGCGGCGATCGCGGCTTGGGAAGAGGCCGTGGCGGTGCACCCGCGCGCGCCGCAACTGCGACAGCGGCTGCTAGACGCCTACGTGAAACAAGGGCGCACCAGCGACGCGCTGCAACAACTTGAGCGCCTGGCCGGCGATATGCCGCAGCGTGAGCTGGTGCGAAGTGCCGTTCGCGGCGCGTGTCAGGCAGCGCGACAGAACTGGATTCCGGCCTTGGCCTATCTGGAATCGGCTTACACCGGTGGTTGTCGACAACTGCTGTGCCTGCGCTGGTATTCGTTGGCGTTATTGTCG
>CAYSXM010000649.1:0-3218 GCA_964434905.1 uncultured Pirellulales bacterium
CACGCACCCCCAGTTGGTTCGACATGGTGCCCGATGGCACGAACAGGCTGTCCTCGGTGCCCAAAAGCTCGGCCAGGCGAGCTTGCAGCCGATCGACGGTGGGATCGTCGCCAAACACGTCGTCGCCAACCTCGGCAGCCGCCATGGCAGCGCGCATCGCGGCGGTTGGCCGCGTGACCGTGTCACTGCGAAAATCAGCCAAGTGTGGGACCATGGTAGGGGGCTCCTCCTCAGACGTTGAAATCGATTCCGCCGGTCGTCAGGGCAGGCCGGCCACGATACGGCCGCAGAGCATGGTGCCAGGTCGACACGCTGCGGCAGCACCGTGCCGGGGTCGGGTAACGAGCAGTGTGATAGCAGTGCCATCAGCGTGCAGCAAGGGCGCACGATGACCTGGCCGCGGCGTTCTGCTACCCACCACTCGGCGGACCGTCCCATGGTGCCGATTTTCGCTGGCAGGCTTGGTTCGCCGCCAGAATTGTGCCACCGGCCGGTGTGCGTGCCGTCGACCCAGGGTCGGCCACCGAGAGCTTCGATTGACCAGCCAGAGACTCCGAGGCTACGATTTCGCACCCTGAGCCCGCCAGGGTACCTGTGCCGTTCGCGGTCGCGCAGCGATCGGGCGGCAGCGGTTAAACGCGCCGCGCATGCCGATCGACACCGCGCATTTGACCTGAGAGTTCCTCGTTCGTCTACAAGGTGGCATAGGCCATGGATGGCCCAGCGATTCCCACGGTTTCGACCCCGCGCGCGGCTGCCCCCGAAGAGTTCGCGCCGCTGGTTGGCCGCCTGGCAGTCGGGCTGGCGCTTGTAAGCGTGCTGGTCAAGGTCACGCTGCTGCCATTTCCCGTTGCCAGTTTGGGCCAGTTCGTGCGCTGGCTGTTGCGCTTAGCCGTGGTCGCCTCGGCCGACCTGGCATTTGTCGCGGCGTTGGCCTCGTGCGCGCTGGCGCTTGGCTGGTGGCTGCGGCGGAAGCCGCGGGCCATGGCGGCTTATCGTTGTGCGGTGCTGGCGGTGTTCCAGCTAGCGGGGCTCTATGCAGTGGCCAGTGTGGCCATGTTTCGCTTTGCCATGGTGCCGCTCACGGTTGAACTGCTGTCGTTTGCCGGCGGCCCGGTGCTCATGGCATCGTCGCTGGCAGAGTTCTTTTCGCCGCTGATGGTGCTGGGACTGGTCGCCGCGGGGTGGTGGCTAGCTTGGCTTGCCGGGCGGCAACGTCGTGCCCCGTGGTGGCCCCGCGTGGCACGGCCGGCCTGGTTGGTGGTGGCATTGGTTTCGAGCGTGGCGGCCTATGCCTCGGCTTGCCAAGGCTATATCGCTAGCCAGTGGACCGACCCCAATCGCTGGGAGCGTCGAATTGCCTGCAGCCCCGGCGCGGTGTTCCTGGGTTCTTGCGCGCACGAGCTGTTCCGATCGGAACGGCTAACGTTGCAGTTTCACCCGTCGGAAGTCGACCTGGCCGATTTTGTTCCACCAGCGGAAGCTGCTCCCGAGGAAACCGGCGCGCCCCGCACGTCGGCCGCCGCTAACCCGTTCACTCCCAGCCCGCAGCGACCGCGACCCCGCAACCTGATTACGATCGTGCTCGAATCGGTGGGTGCCAAGCACTTGGCGCTGTACGGCGCGCGGTATCAGGCCCTGCCATACTTATCGCAACTGGCGTCGCGGGGTGGCATCTTGTTCGAGAACGCCTACGCGCACGCGCCGTCGAGCCCCAAGGGGTTGGTGGCGCTGACCGCGTCGGTCTATCCCCGCGTCGATTGGAAACTCATCACGCGCGATTCGCCTGAGTTCCACACGCCGCTGTTGCCCCAGGTGCTTGCGGCAGCCGGATATCGCACGGCGTACCTGCACTCGGGCTACTGGAGTTGGAAGCGGCGCGACGAGTTCCTGCGCCGGCGGGGCGTCGAACGGCTGGTCGATGCCGAACTGCGCCCCCAGGCCCAGGTGTTTTCCTGGGGCATCGCCGACCGCGAACTGTTCGGTGCCGCTCTTGATTGGATCGACGAAGCGCCCGACCGCCCGTTCCACGCACTGCTGTGGACGATCGAAACCCACCACCCCTACGTGGTGACCACGCCGCGCGCACCGTGGAATGTGGACGATCCGGAACTCGATCGCTATCTATCGGCGCTGCGCAACGTGGATGCCACGATCGAATGGTTGGTCGCCGAGTTGGAAATGCGCGGGCTGGCCAACGACACGCTGATCGCGGTGACCGGTGACCACGGCGAGGCGTTCGGCGAACACCAGCAGCGCGCTCACAGCTTTGCCGTGTATGAAGAAAACGTGCACGTGCCCTGGCTGTTGGTCTGCCCCGGCTGGTCGGGGCCCGCGCTGCGCGTGGGCGGGGTCTGCCAGCAGATCGACATCGCGCCGACCTGCCTGGGATGCTTGGGAGTGGCAGCGCCAGAGGCCTGGCAAGGGCGCGACGTACTGCGCGCGGGCGCAGCCCCGCGGGCATACTTCTATTCGGTCGGCAACGAGGCTGTGCTCGGCCTGCGCGAAGGTTCGTGGAAGTATCACTACCACGTTCATTCGGGGCTCGAAGAGTTGTTCGACTTGGAACGCGACCCCGGCGAACTGAACAATCGCGTGGCCGACGACCCTGCACTGGCAGGCCAGTTGCGGCGCCGCGTGGCCGGCTTGGTGCGATACCAGCGCGAGTTTCTGGCCGGGCAAGGTTCGCCTTAGCCGGAGTGGCCGGGCGCCCCAGGGGACTGCTAGATCAGGTCGACCTTGCGCAGCGCGCGTTTCTTCTGCGCGCACTCTTGGCACACGCCGCTGATGATTAGCCGATGCCCCGTCACCCGAAACCGGTGCTCTTGGGCCACGGCCTCGCGCAACTGCTTCACCGCTTCGCTGGAAAATTCGATCAAGCGGTCGCATTGCTGGCAGTGCAGGTGGTCGTGCTGCGGGTAGCCATAGTCGTGCTCGTAGACCGACCGGCCTTTGAGCACCATTTTGCGCAACAAGCCTGCATCGACCAATTCGCCCAAGGTGCGATAGACCGTGGGGCGGCTCACGTCACGGCCGTGGCCTTGGGCCAGTAGTTCGGCCAGCAGGTCGTCGGCATCGAAGTGCTCGTGTCGGCCGAACACCTGTTCCACGATCAGCCGCCGCTGGCGCGTAATCCGTTTAGCGCGGCTTTGCAGATACTCTGCGAACCGATCCAACGGCGAGAGTGAAACGCGAACTTCATTCAGTGCAAAAGTGCT
>CAYSXM010000650.1:0-3212 GCA_964434905.1 uncultured Pirellulales bacterium
GTCCCGTTGCCCCGACCAGACCACTGCTTGGGACGGTGTACGCAATTACCAGGCACGCAATTTCCTGCGTTCCATGCAAGTGGGTGAGAAGGTGCTCTTGTATCACTCGAGCGCGCACCCTCCGGCCGTGGTCGGCGTGGGTCGCGTGGCCCGGTCGGCGTATCCCGACCTCACCGCGCGCGACCGCAAGGGTCCACACTTCGACCCCCGGGCGACGGCCGAGAACCCCCTTTGGGATGTCGTCGATATCCGCTTGGATCGGATTTTTTCTGCACCGTTACCGCTCGACTCGCTGCGCGAGGTGGCGGCGCTGGCCAAAATGGAGTTGCTGCGCCGCGGGTCGCGTCTGTCGGTGCAGCCCGTGACGGCCGCGGAGTATCGCGTGATCGAAGCGCTGGCCAATTCAATCGCGGAAACGGCTCCGGAAACCCAATTGCCAGCGGGCGATTCCCCGCCGGCAGGTCGCGTGTCGGCCCTGCGCGCTCGCCCCGGCCAAACGGCCAAGCCAGCGGGAACCCAAGCCAGAAAACCTGCGGCCAGCAGAGGTCGTGGTATCCGGTCTCGTTCGTGAAACCCGGCTGGTGCGCGGCGCGCGTATTGGAAACGGCAACCACTTCACACCACTTCCTGGCCCACCACCACGATGTGCTGACCCTGCATCACGGTGGCCACCCAGGCTTGGGCCAGCACAATGCCGTCGACTGCAGCCACGGCGGGCCAGGGGTCGTCGTCGATCTTTTGGAAATCGTGAAGCAAACCCACTACCTGGCCTCGGCGCACTCGTGTGCCGCATTCGAGCACGGCCTCGTAGTGACCGGCGAACGGTGCCACGACGAAACAATCGCGCTCGACCATGGCGACCTTGCGCTGGGTGCCGGCCAAATGGTGCCCCAGTGGCCGAATCGAACCTTGCAACTGACCGTGATGAATGGCGGCCGCTAGCACACCCTGACAACCATAGCGCACTCCCTCGGGGTTCACCGCACGGCCCCAGCCCAGTTCGGTGCCGACCGTGATTTTTCCCAGGCGTTCGGCTTCGCTCGGCAGCAATCCAGGCGTTTGGTTCTGGTAGACCATCAACAGCGGCGTGCCGAACCAGCGCGCGGTCTCCTCGATTTTCTCCCCCAACACTGGATCTTCAAGCGGGTGGAAGTTGGCGCACAGCGAGAACCGGGCCACGTCGCCACCTGAGTGCAGATCGAGCACCACATGCACGCGCGGCCAAATCATCTCGCGCACCAAAGCGGCAATACGATGCGTGATGCCGGCCAAGGCAGGTGTGACGCCCGCCCCCGGGACAAACGCGCGATTCAGGTTCACGCCGTCGTCGAGCGTGCTTTCGCGCGTGCCCGCGCGGAAGGCCGAAGGGTTCAACACGGGGATCAAAATGATCCGGCCCAGCACGTCGTCGACGGGCAGTGTGCGCAGCAGGTGCTTGATTGCCACCGGCCCTTCGTATTCGTTTCCGTGGTTCGAACCGAAGGCCACGAGGCCTTGGCCTTCACGGGCTTGGGATCCCACGAACACGGTCAGCGGAATCAGGTAGTCGCCCCAAATGCTGTCGTGCTCGAGCGCCACCCAATAGTCGCGGCGGCCTGGTGAATCGAGATCGATACGGTCGGCGCGCGCAACGACTCGTTCTGGTCTGTGTAATGGGCCGCTCATGAAATCCTCGCCTGGGGGTGGCAACGTGGGGGCTCACGGGTCTGCAATGTCTGCACCGCGCGGCAGGATTCTACTCCTCGCCCTGCCATGCTTGAACGGGGCACCCTGGTCGACGGCCCTCCGGGCGGCCCCCTCTGCCCGAACCCCCGCGGCCGCCCAACCGGCGCGGGGGAGGAAGTCGCCCCACCGACGATGGGGTAAGACCGGAGAATCAGACGACTTCGGCCCGGAAATGCCGGGGTTTTTCCTGTGTGCCAAACGCTTCTTCGCGGGCGCCGGGCGATTGCAACCTAGTCTTGTGAAACCCAGTTCCGGAGAGATTTGCTGTGCCCTACACGAACGGTCAGGTCGTGACGATTCATCGATTTCCAACGACGATGCGGCAGCGGCGCGGTGCCGCGCTTACCGAATATGCGTTGCTCTTGAGCGCCGTGGTGGCCACGATCGCCACCATAGCACTGTTGGTGGGCAATCACTTTTCCGATCGGCTGGACGACGTATCATCGAAATTGGCGCTCGGTGACAAGACCCCTGAGACCAGATCGTTCCGAGCAGGCGCGGCGAACGCCCCGGCCGATCGTCAAGAGAGCGTTCGACTACCGGAAGGTAGGTTGACCTGGATACCGACCAACGCCGTGAGTCTGATTTCCATGCCGCGCTGGGTGGCGGCCGGTGGCCTGGCCACGTTGGCTGCGGTGTTGACGTTGGCCTCGTACCTAGTGTGGCGACTGCGCCGCGAGCGCCGGCTACTGGCAGTCGAGGATGTGCCAGCCGTGCCCGCAGCCGACGGCGGATTGACCTTGTACTCCAAGCGGCAAGAGATGCTGCAAACGCTGCTCAACGACGCCGACGTGTTGCTGGCAGGTCAGATCGAGGTGCGGCACTTGATGACCGCCGACCCCATGACGGTGACGCCCGCGACCCTGATTGCGGAACTCCGCGCGTCGCTCAAACAAAGGCACGTGCATCACATGCTGGTGGTCGACTCGAACCATCGCCTGCTGGGCGTGGTCAGCGATCGCGATGTACTCGGTCGGCATGGCACGCGCGTCCGCGAGATCATGACGTCCAATGTCGAAAGCGTGACCCCCCAGACCGCGGTTTCGGTGGCCTTGACACTGTTCACCAACCACCGCTTCTCCTGCTTGCCCGTGGTCGAGGAGGGAAAACCGGTCGGCATCTTGACCATCACCGACCTGATCCTCACCTTGCAATGCACACTGCAATTGCTGATGCGGGGCGCCCAAAACGTGCAGGCCAATCTGGAATGGAACCAGACCCAAGCCGAAGTCAAGGCTGTCGAACGCGAGCTGAGCGCGCAACAAGCCGCCTTCGGAGATTTCGAAAACTTGCTCAACGACATCAGCCTGCGACGCAGCGAGTCGGGCTGGCAACAATTGAACCTGTTGGCCGGGGGATTGTTGAAGCACGGCCAAAAAGTCTGCCAACGGCTGGAACGCGCCTATGAGCGCGTGCGCGAGCAAACACGCCACCTGATGACCGTGACCCAGCGGCTGCGCGATCCCGCGACCGGTTTGCTCAGTCGA
>CAYSXM010000651.1:0-3201 GCA_964434905.1 uncultured Pirellulales bacterium
TGTGACCCGGCCATGGCTGGCGGGCTACTTGTCGTCCTTGTCGCCATCCTTGTCGTCGTCGTCCTTGTCGCCGTCTTCGTCCTTGTCGCCGTCTTCATCCTTGTCGTCCTTGTCGCCGTCTTCATCCTTGTCGCCAGCGCTCGCGGCCGGGGCCGGTTCGTCTTCGACAAGCTTGGGCAGGTTTTCGCTGGTTCCCAGCACCATCACCATCCGGCCTTCGCGTTCTTGGATGAATTCGTTGCCCATGAAATCGCCTTCCATGGTCATATTCTGCGTGATGTCGGCGCTGACGGTGCGGCCGGTGGCAGCATCGAACAAGATTTCGCCGGCACCTTCCTGTTCCGTCAATTCCATTTCGATGTCCGCGTCGCCCTCTTCGGCGGCTTCGAGCGTGAGTTCGGTCTTGAGCGCGATCTTGTCAAGT
This sequence comes from uncultured Pirellulales bacterium, assembly GCA_964434905.1. Lineage (GTDB taxonomy): Bacteria > Planctomycetota > Planctomycetia > Pirellulales > CAYNRE01 > CAYSXM01. Next base: position 425 of record CAYSXM010000651.1, read on the forward strand.
TCCTTGCCGTCGACCGCCTGGGTGCCGGCATAGGTGTAATTGATACCGGTGTGCTGGGTGCCCAGGGGACCCATTTTGGTCGAGACCTTTTGGCTCCAAGTCTGGTCGGCGGCCACGTCGCCGGTGGGCAGATTCACCACCGCCCGAGCGATGAGTTCCTTGATTTGTTCCTCACCGAATCCGCCGCCCATCATCATGCTGCGGCCACCGCCGCCACCGCCACCCTCTTGCGACGCGATGGCGTCCACCAGTTTCTGGGGCAAGGTCACTTCGGTCACTTCGCCGTTCGACTTGACCTTGATCATGAATTCCTGGCCAAGCATTCCTTCCATGAATTTGCCCAGCATCTCCCAGACCTGGCCTTCGGGCTTCTGTTCGCTCTTCGAATCGTATTCGAAGTCGCCTGTGAAGGGCGTGCTGAGTTTCATTTGCACGCGATCGACCGTTTGCCCTAGCTCGGCAGAGCCGTCGGCAGCGACCGACTTCACCATCCAAGTCAGATCCATGATCTGCAGGGTCTTGATCTCCAACTCGACGCCGCCTGCGTTGATGTTCATGTCGTTCTTCTGCGCCAAAGCGTAGGAGAACTTGTCGCCCTGCTTGAACTTCCACTTCAGGCTCTTGGCGGCATGGGCCGGCGTGGCCGCCAGCAAGGCCAAGGCCGCCACGGCCACCGACCAGCGATGCAACCGGGCGGGTACTAGGATGCGCATGAAATCTACCTTTGTATTCAAGTGCACAAAACTCTGGTAAGCGTTCAGCCAAGGACGATGCCGCCGGGCGACGCTCTCGGAGCACTGGCCCCGGCCGACGTTGCCCGCGAATCGTCCGTGATCCACTTCGTCAAGGTGCCTCAACATAGTGGCCGCCCCGGGACCCTGCAACCGCCAAACGCCGCGGTCCTGACGGCTGGCCAACGGGAAGGGTCTCCCCCCCGTCGAGTACCCGATTTTGCCGGCTGAGGTTTCAAAACTGGCTGCTGTCGGTTGTGGCGGCTTGCACCCACCGCGAGGCTGGCGAACAATCGATCCACGACGGCGCTCGTTCCCCCCTCGAAACCTGCTGGCAAATTGGTCAATCGAAATTCCATGGCGAGTTTTTACGATCGCTGGGGGTTACAACCGGTCATCAATGCCGCCGGTCCACTCACGCGGCTGGGTGGCATGCGACTCGACCCCGAGGTGACTACCGCCATGGCTCAGGCGGCCCGCCATTCGGTGCGGATGGACCACTGGCACGCCGCCGTGGGGCGGTTGGTCGCCACGGCCACGGGCGCTGAAGCCGCGCTGGTTACCACCGGCGCCGCGGCCGGGCTGACTCTGGGCGCCGCCGCCACGATCGCAGGACACGACTGGGCCCGCATGGACCGGTTGCCCGACACCACGGGGTTTCCGGCCGAAATTGTCGTGCCGCGATCGCATCGCAACGGCTACGACCACGCGCTACGCGCGGCGGGCGCGCGGTTGGTCGAAGTGGGCGTGGCCGAGCGCACCCGCGACCCGCAGCTCTGGGAGTTGGACGCGGCGATCACACCCCAGACCGTGGCGGTGGCCTATGCGGCGGGGTTTTCCGAGCTGTCGCTCAGCAGCGTGGTGACGGTGGCCCACGCGCGCCAGGTGCCGGTGGTGGTCGATGCCTCGGCCACGTTGCCGCCGCGCGCCAACTTGCGCGCGTTCATCGCGGCGGGCGCCGACCTGGTGGTATTCAGCGGAGGCAAAGGGCTCGGCGGTCCACAGGCGACCGGCATTTTATGTGGTCGGCGCGACCTGGTGGCCTCGGCAGCGCTGCAGATGTGGGACCTCGACTATGTGGCCGCGCTGTGGCAGCCACCGGCGCTGGTGGCCTCGTCGGCCTTGACCCACGGAGTGCCCAACCATGGCTTGGGCCGTGCGATGAAAGTGGGCAAGGAAGAACTGGCCGGTCTGGCCGTGGCGCTCGAGCGTTTTCTAGCGGCCGACGAATCAGCCGAGGTGGCGCGCTACAACCTTGCGGCCGATCAACTGGCCGCTGCCTGGCAGTCGCTGCCGGGCGCGAGGACCAGCCACCGTGCGGTGCGCGGATTGTGGCGCCAGGTTTGGTTGACGATCGAGCCCGCCGGGGCGGGAATCACCGCGCTCGAGCTAGCGCGCCAGTTGCTGGCAGGCGACCCTGCGGTCGAGCCGATCTCGGCCGAGGCTCCGGCCGGCCGGCTGGGGTTCGATCCGTTCACGCTTTCGTCTGACGAGGTGCCTGTGGTGGCCGAGCGTGTGTGCGCGGTGCTGCGCGCGGTTTAAGTGGGGTGCTCGGCTGCGAAGGGGGGAACGCACGGTCGCAGAGCGGCCCAGGCAGCAATGGCGCGGGGGGTCAGGAACTTGTTTTTGGCCTATGGAAGTTGGTTGAACGCAATGCGTGTTGACCGCAGAAGGTTATAGCCCCCGACTTTGCAGTTCTCTTGTTTCCACTTCCCGCTCGCTTGCCCCCTGCTGGGTAATTGGCCTAGAATGCCCGGTTCGCATTTTTTCACGGACGACCTCCCGCCCCGGCACCCTGTCGATGCCCTCCTCGGATATTGTCATCAAGGGCGCCCGCGAGCATAACCTGCGGGACCTGTCGTTGTCGTTGCCGCGGAACCAGTTGATTTGCCTGACCGGCGTCAGCGGTTCCGGCAAGAGCAGCCTGGCTTTCGACACCCTGTATGCCGAGGGGCAGCGGCGCTATGTCGAAAGCCTGTCGACGTTTGCCCGGCAGTTTCTCGGCCAAATGCCCAAACCCGAGGTGGATCACATCAGCGGGCTGAG
>CAYSXM010000652.1:0-3201 GCA_964434905.1 uncultured Pirellulales bacterium
GTCGCGCTCGGCGACGGCGACGCCTCCGGTTATCGCACCCCTCCCATCGAACGCGTCGAGGTCACAGCCGGCAGCAACCACTTGCTATATCAACTGACCGACTTGCTATGCGACCCCGGCGACATCGTGCTCTGCGCGGCGCCAACCTATTTTGTTTACCTGGGCATTCTACGCAACCTGGCGGTGCGCGCTTGGAGCGTGCCGGCCGACGAACAGGGACTGGTGCCCGAAGCCTTGGATGAAGCGCTGGCTCGCATCGAACGCGAAGGGGAACTGGCCAGAGTAAAGGCCATCTATGTGTCGAGCTATTTCGACAATCCTAGCGGCGCCACTTTGGCGCCGGCGCGAAGGCAGCCACTGGTGGAAATCGCGGAGCGCTGGTCCCGCAAGCAACAGATCTTCATCATCGACGACACCGCCTACCGCGAGCTGCGCTACTCGGGCGACGATACCCCTAGCCTGTTGGCCTACGATCCGCACGGCCATACTGTCATTCTGACACAAACGTTTTCCAAGTCGTACTCGCCCGGCGTGCGCGTGGGCTTTGGCGTGTTGCCGGCGACATTGGTGCCGGCCTTTGTCGAGCACAAAGGGAACTTCGACTTCGGTTCTCCCAATCTGAGCCAGCATCTTCTGGCTGCCGTGCTCGAAGCCGGCGCGCTCGAGCCGCACATTCTCAAGCTCCGCGAGGCCTATCGTTTGAAGATGAACGCCATGCTCGACGCGGCGACAGAGCATCTGGGCGAACTCCCCGGCGTTACTTGGCGCAAGCCCCAAGGTGGGTTGTACGTCTGGCTCACGCTGCCACCGGGGCTCGACGCGGGGTTGTCGGGCGCGTTGTTCGAGGCAGCCCTGGCCGAACACCTGCTTTACGTGCCGGGTGAATACTGTTTTCCATCGGTCGGCGCCGTGCCACCCCAGCCGCACACCATGCGCCTCAGCTTCGGCGTGCAAAGCACCGCCAGAATTCACTTGGGCATGGCCGCCCTGGGCCGCGCTGTCCGCCACGCCTGGGACCACCAGCGTTAATGCCGGCCGAGCGATTACAAAGGAAAACGGGCCGTCATGGGAATTCTCGACCGCTATGTGCTGCGGCAATTCTGCCAGAATTTTGTCGTCTGCTTTTGCAGTCTGACGGGCCTGTACCTGATCTACGATGCCTTTTCCAACCTGGACGAGTTCTCGCGCTATGCCTCGGGATGGAACCTGGCTCGCACCATGTCGGAATACTACGCCTACCGCGCGGTGTTCTTCTTCGACCGCACCTGCGGCATCGTGGCCCTGATGTCGGCCATGTTCACCGTGGCTTGGCTGCGACGCCACCACGAACTAACGGCCATCATGGCGGCCGGTATCTCGGGCGGGCGTGTCGTGGCCCCCGTGATCGTGGCCTGCATGGTCCTGAGCCTGGCCGCGTCTACCAGCCGCGAGCTACTGATTCCGCGGTTGCGAAACCAACTGAACCGCGAGCCCCGCGACCTGCAAGGCGATCTGGGGCAGCCCTTGCGACCGCGATATGACAACCAGACCGATGTTCTGCTTCGAGGGCACCAGACGTTTGCCAAGGACCAGCGCATCAGCGCGCCCAATTTCGGGCTGCCGGGACGATTCGAACATTTGGGCAAACAACTCGTGGCCGAAAATGCATTCTATCGGCCTGCGCAACAAGGCCGCCCCGCCGGTTATCTCTTGGTTGGCGTGCAGCACCCCGAAAACCTGGCCACGCTGCCACCGGCGGTGCTCGACGGTCGGCAGGTTGTTCTCACGCCCTTGGCCACACGCTGGCTGGCACCCAGTGAATGTTTCGTCGTCAGCGATGTCAGCTTTGAACAACTGGTAGGCGGCCGCAATTGGCGATTGTTCTCGTCGACACGGGAATTGCTTGCCGGGTTGCGAAACCCCAGCCTGGATTTCGGGGCCGATGTACGCGTGGCCATCCACTATCGCCTGGTGCAGCCTCTGCTCGATGCCACGCTGTTCCTGCTCGGTCTGCCGCTGGTTTTGGGACGCGAGCAGCGCAATATTTTCGTCGCGGTGGGTGCCAGCGTGGGCTTGGTGCTCAGTTTTGTGATGCTGCTCTTGGCCTGCCAATATCTGGGGGCCAACTACCTGGTCAGCCCCGCGCAAGCCGCGTGGATTCCCCTGGCCATCTTTGCACCGCTCGCGGCTGCCCTGGCCGATCGTTTCCGGGCCTAGCAGCGCGTTGAAGCATTCGACGCGCCTGCGTCATCGCACAGAGGCGATGGCAAAATAGGGACGTAAGTCGTTGTTTTGCGGGCCGTGCGGAGCCCTGTTCCGCACTTGGCGAGGTTGAAAAATGCCACGATGGCATTTTTCAATGGACTGTCAGCCTGCGTTCTTCGGCCGATGCAAAGTGGTGGGGGCATCTTTCGCCGGCCGCCGCTGGCAGACAGAATATGTGGCCAGCCCGTCGTCAACATTTCGGCCACAGACCGCGGCATATCTCCGCGCTCGACCACACCGATTCCAGACTTTGTCACAAGGCTCCAGAGCATGCCAGTTGCCATCGAAACGCCCTGGGTCGACGGATTGACCATTGGCCAGGTGCTCGCACACCAGGCGACCCATCGCGGCGACCACGAGGCCGTGGTCTTTCCGCAACTGGCGCTGCGCTGGTCCTATCACCAGCTCGACCGCGCCGTTTACGAAGCGGCCAAGGGGCTACTGGCTCTGGGCGTGCGACCAGGCGAGCATGTTGCCCTGTGGGCGACGAACGTTCCCCAATGGCTCGTCCTGCAATTTGCCACCGCGCGCATCGGCGCGGTGTTGGTCACCATCAACCCTGCCTATCGTCCCTTCGAATTGGAATATGTACTACGCCAAAGCGACGCCAAGGTGTTGCTGCTGGTCGACCGTTTCAAGACTTCGGATTACCACGCCATGCTGGCCGAAGTCTGCCCTGAACTAGCCACCGCGGCGCCCGGCACGCTCGACAGCACTCGCTTTCCCTGTCTCGAATGGGTGGTCTCACTGGCCGGCCCCACTCCCAAGGGAACCATCGACTGGCAAAACATGCTCGATCGTGGCCGCACGCTCGACGCCGCCGATCTGGCCGAAGTCGAAGTCGGCCGCGCGCCCGACGAACCAATCAACATCCAATACACCTCGGGCACCACCGGCATTCCCAAGGCGGCCAAGCTGGCCCATCGCAGCCTGCTACTCAAAGCCTACTATGTCGGG
>CAYSXM010000653.1:0-3185 GCA_964434905.1 uncultured Pirellulales bacterium
CCAGATAGTCGTTCACCGTCACCACGTGCACGCCGCGTTGATCGAGCGCATTGAGGTAGGCCGGCAGCGTGGCCACCAGCGTCTTGCCCTCGCCCGTTACCATTTCCGCGATACCACCCGCGTGCAACACCATGCCACCCAGCAATTGCACGTCGTAGTGCCGCATCGACAGGAACCGGCGCCCCCCCTCGCGACAAACCGCAAAGGCCTCGATCAATAGCGAATCGAGCGTTTCCCCCGCGGCCAGCCGCCGGCGGAAATCGGCCGTACAAGCGCGCAACGACTCGTCCGGCATCCCCTGGTAGCGCGATTCGAGCTCCCCAATCGCAGCCACTCTGGGCTGCAACCGCCGCACTTCCCGCGCGTTGGCCGACCCAAACAGCGAGGTCAACCCGCGCTCGAAACCGCGCCCCACCGCCGTGGCCCCGTCGCTGACCACTTCCCAAAGTTTTTCCAACGCATCCATGGACCAGGCCCTAACTCTGCGGTTTTTACCCGGGCGACGGCCGCCGGGGGCCACCCCCCAAGCCTGCGTTCCAGCCCGACTTGACCAAGTTTCCGACGTTCACCGCGACCGTAACGTGCACACACACCGCACCACGCGCCCTGCGCAGCTCTTGGTACCGGCCAACGGGCGCGAGGCACTGCTTGCCAATCGGCGAGCACCCCAACGTCTCTGCGCAATACCGTACCCCTGGCGCTCGTTGGTTCGCCAGGCGGGCCTTGACCGGCGCCCCCGAGCTATTGTGGGGTAGCAACCATTGCCGGTGACTGCGATGTTTACGTAACCCGTAACAGTCAAGTAATTTATAGCGTTTTGCATGGGGGGTCAATGGAAGACTGGCCGCGCGCCAATCGAAGTCAGGACCGCACTTAGTTTCGTTTCCCAAACAGGCCACCCTGGCAGTCTCTCCCGGTCGGTCGACGCGGGGCGGCACCCGAACCGCTTGCATGCCTCGAAACGATCTGCGAAGGTAGCGCGCCGCGGCGCTTCGCGGCGCCGCGATTCTCGTTCGCAAGTTATTTCCAGAAAATCGTTTCAGTCGCCTCAGGGGGGGCCTTGGTACACACGCCCGTCTCTACCGATGTGCGAGGTCGCCTGGTGCTTTTGGGAACCGGCACCTCGGTCGGGGTACCGGTGATCGGCTGCGGCTGCGACACCTGTCGCAGCACCGATCTTCGCAACCACCGTACCCGCTGCGGTGTGGTCGTCGGGCTGCCCGACGGGAACCTGCTGATCGATACCCCCACCGATCTGCGCACCCAACTGCTGCGCGAGCAGATCGGGTTGATCCACTCCGTGTTGTTCACCCACGAGCACGCCGATCACCTGTTTGGGCTGGATGACCTGCGGCTGTTCCCGTTTTTTCTGGGTCACAAGTTGCCGATCTATTGCGAACCAGATGTCGAGTCGCGGATCCGCAAATCGTTCGACTATGCCTTCGATCCGGTGTGGCAAAACTATCCCATGGGTGCCGTGCCCCAACTAGAAATCCGATCGATCGGCACCGAGCCGTTTTCGCTGCTGGGTTCGCCCATCATCCCCATACGCCTGTTGCACGGACGGACCGAGGTGCTGGGCTTTCGCATCGGCAACGTCGCCTATTGCACCGACACTAATCAAATTCCCGACGAAAGCTGGGACCTGCTTGCAGGGCTCGACGTGCTGGTGCTCGATGCCTTGCGGCCGCGACCCCACCCCACCCACTTCAGCCTCGAACAGGCTGTCGACGTGGCGCGCCAGTTACGCCCAGGTCATACCTACTTTACGCACATTTCACACGAACTAGAGCATGCGGCCACCAACGCTTCGCTTCCGACAGGTATGGAATTGGCCTACGACGGACTCTCGATTCCCCTGACCTAAGGGCCGACACGCCAGGTGCCCGCCGGCACCCGTCGCTCCTGCACGGCGCCGGCGCGGTTCGGGGACCAAGCAAGTTGCCCGGCACTCGCGGTCCTTTGACCAAACGGCCGCACCCACGTTAACCAGTGCTTCCCATTTTTTTCGTCCGCTTCCATTGGGGTTTGTTGTGCGAACCGCCCTGGCTGCCCGGCTGGAACCATTTGGTCAGGGTCACCTGCTTCGGTTTTGGGACCGTCTGACGGCCACGGAACAGGCGGCGCTGGCTTCACAAATCGAGCAACTCGATTTGCCGCTGGTAGCTCGTCTGTTTGCTGGCATCGGCCGTGCCGACGAGGGGGCCGATCGCGCCCAGCGCGCCGTGGGTCCGCCCGCCATCCGGCTGCGCGGAGAAAACCCCTACGACGCCGGTGCCGCCGAGCAGGCCGCGCATGCCTGTCTGGCCGCCGGCCAATTGGGCGTCGTGCTCGTCGCCGGGGGGCAAGGTACCCGTCTGGGCTTTGACCATCCCAAGGGCATGTTTCCCATTGGCCCCGTGTCGGGCGCCACGCTGTTCCAAATTCTCTTGCAAAAAATCGTCGCGCTCGCCATGCGCTATCAAGTGCCGGTGCCGCTGTATCTCATGACCAGCCCGGCCACGCACGCCGAAACCATCGATTACCTATCTGCCCACAATCGCTTCGGGCTGCCCGCCGAAGACCTGCACGTGTTCTGTCAGGGGACCATGCCTGCGGTAGACCTGGCCACGGGGCAGATCCTGCTTGAAACGCCCGGCCGCCTGGCGCTCAGCCCCGATGGACACGGCGGCCTACTGGCCGCGTTGGTCGGCAGCGGTGGCCTCGACAACATCGTCAGTCGCCACCTTCAGCACCTGTTTTACTTGCAAGTCGACAACCCCCTGGTGCGCATCGGCGCCGCCGATTTTTTGGGCTACCACTTGCTCAGCGGTTCCGAGTTGTCGACCCAGGTGGTGCAAAAACGCGAACCCGAAGACAAGGTTGGCAATGTCGTCTCGGTCGATGGTCGCGTGCAAGTCATCGAATATAGCGATCTGCCTGGTGCCGCGGCCGAAAGACGGCGCGCCGACCAATCGCTGGAATTGTGGGCAGGTAACACGGCGGTACACCTATTCTCGGTCGACTTCCTGCGGCGCATGTCGACCCACGCGGGGTCGCTCCCGTTTCACCTGGCCAGGAAGAAAACACCGCATGTGTCGGCACGTGGCGAGTGGATTGAACCGACCGAGCCGAACGCGCTGAAGTTCGAACGGTTTATCTTCGACCTGCTGCCCCAAGCCCGCCGTGCGATCGTGGTCGAGGTG
>CAYSXM010000654.1:0-3182 GCA_964434905.1 uncultured Pirellulales bacterium
ACTTGCCCGATCCCGGCAAGCAGGTGGTCGAAGTCGGCGATCGGATGGTGGGCCTGTTTCTGATCGAAGGGAGTTATTTCGCCCTCGACGACATTTGCACACACGATGGCGGCCCGCTAACCGACGGACATCTACAGGGTCATACCGTGGCCTGTCCTCGGCACGGCGCCAAGTTCGATGTGCGCGATGGGCGCGCGCTGTGCATGCCCGCTACCCAAGCTACCCAGGCACACGAAGTGAAAACCGAAGCCGGCGTGGTGTTCGTGCGACTCAAGTCCTAGCATTCGCCTGGCCACCCGTCGGCATGCGACTGCTGGCCATTGATTCCGTCCCATCCAGCCCTCGATTTCGACGCCGCCAATCCGATTTCCTAGGAGGTGCCTTGATGAGCTTGGCTGAAGAAACAATTCGCGAGGCGCTCAAACAGGTGGTAGATCCCGAGTTGTTCGTGAACATCATCGACCTGGGCTTGGTCTATGTCGTAAATGTCGTCGACATGGAAGATGGTCGCGCGAACGTAGCCATTGAAATGACGATGACCAGTCCCGCCTGTCCAGCCGGTCCACAGTTGGTGCAGCAATCGAAAGATGCCGTGGGGCGTTTGGAAGGGGTGGGCCAAGTGGATGTTAAGGTGGTGCTGTCGCCCCCCTGGACACCCGACCGCATGACGGAAGAAGCCCGCGATCAATTGGGAATTTTCTAGGCGTGCCGGTTCCTGCGGCCTTCTAGGCGGGTCCCCGCGCAACACGCGGCGAACAAAAAAAGGGCCCGGCCAGCCCTAGCGGCCGACCGAGCCCTTTGACCGTGAAAACTGTGCTTGCCCGAGGCGGGCCGTGGTCGCCGAGTGGTGGCGACATGCAGCGTAAATTCACGGTGATCGCTGTGCGGTAATCGGGTCGTGAGAACCAGGGAGGATTTGTCTCCGGGACGGCGGGACGCCCCGGAGGCAACTGGGTCGCACGGCAGTCTCTTATCGCAGATGTCGTGCCAACTGCGGTTTCAAGCACCTGGGACACCGGCGGACCACCCGGATTGAAACCGTCGACGACGTCTAAACACCATCTGTAAAACGGGTTGCGCTAGAAACCAACGCCCTCTCGGCCACTTTTTGGCCGTTTGAAAAAACACCAATCGCTTGTAAATCTTGCAATTTGGACCGACCGCCGCTCCCCTAGCTGGCCGTCTCGCCAGGCCGCAGGTTGCTGGGCACGAGCGGCGAAGCGGAACTACTCGACAGTGCTCGCTGGGTCGTACAAACTGGGCACCACGCTGGCACGAGTGCGCGTTGACGGCGGCAGTCTGCTGCTGGGCACCAGCCTGGGTCCGAGCGCGAGAATCGCAGACACGATTACCGGCACCTTCCAGGAACTTACCACATGGTTTGCAAGTCGAGTTCAGGAGCGGTTACCGCGTGGATCCTGTTTTGGGCCAGCCTGTTGTCGAGCAGCGTGCTGGCCGACGAACCGCGCCGCAAGGTCTTGTTTATCGGCATCGACGGCTGCCGATTCGACGCGATTCAGGCCGCGCAAACTCCGAACCTCGACGGGCTAATGGCCGCCGGCTGTTTCGATGCCGACACCCAAATCTTGGGAGAACGCTATCAGGCCAACGACACCATTAGCGGGCCCGGCTGGTCGAGCATTCTGACTGGCGTGTGGGCCGATAAACACGGCGTTCACGACAATTCCTTCAAGGGCCACAACTATGGCCCCTACCCACACTTCTTCAGCCGCTTGAAAGAAGTTCGCCCCGACGCTTTTACCGCATCGGTCGTCACCTGGCTGCCGATCCAGTTGTACATTGTTAGCGGCGCCGACGTGGCCGTGCAGTTTCCACCCATCGAGAAAGATTATCGCCCCGCCGATGCGAGCGCTGCCCAGCGCGTGGTCCAAGTGCTACAGGAACAAGATCCCACGGTGATCTTCTACTATATTGGCCAGGTCGACGAATCGGGGCACGCACACGGCTTTCACCCCACCGTGCCCGAGTATGTGGCGGCGATCGAACAGGCAGACCGTCATGTAGGGCAGGTTCTGGCGGCGGTCGAGGCTCGCCCCACCCGCGCTTATGAAGAATGGCTGGTGATTGTGACCAGCGACCACGGTGGCAAGGGGACCGGACACGGCGGCGGACACAACGTTCCGGAAATACGCAACAGTTTCTTGATTGTCAGCGGAGCCGCTGCACGCCGTGGTGCATTGGACGAGGCTACCTTTCTGGTTGACGCGCCGGTGACCGCACTCGAATATCTGGGGGCCACGCCGCAGGACGCCTGGCAACTCGACGGGCGACCGGTCGGCTTGCGGTAACCCGGTTCGCGCCCTGCCAGAATTAGTTCTCGCTAGGACCTCCCTTCCAGCCACGGACTAGCCACCTGGCGACCCGTCTTCCAGCAAGCCGTATGCCATGCAGCCCACGTATCGAATCGCCGTATATCCCGGCGATGGGATCGGGCCCGAGGTGATCGCCGAAGCGGTGTTAGTGCTCGACCGGGCGACCGAGATCGCCGGTTCGTTCCGTCTGGTCTACGAGCACCTGCCCTGGGGCCTGACGCATTGGCAGAACACGGGCACCCTGGTACCAGCCGATTTTCTTGACCGGCTGCGAACCTGCGACGCGATCTTGCTCGGCGCGTTGGGGTGGCCCGCACAATTGTCCGACGGCGAAACGTTGGCGCCGCTGGTGCGCATTCGCCAGGCATTCGACCAATATGCGTGCTTGCGACCGGTGCGCAGTTGGGTGGGCGTGCCTCCGGTGCTCGCCGCTCCGCGCAGCCAACAGATCGACCTGGTGGTGGTGCGGGAAAACTCCGAGGGAGAATATGTGGACGCCGGCGGGCGATTTCGGTCGGGCACAAGCGACGAAGTCGCCCTCCAGATCGCTTTCCACACTCAGCCCGGCGTGGAACGCATTCTGCGATTCGGTTTCGAACTGGCGCGAAGCCGGCGCCGGCAATTGACCATGGCTACCAAGTCGAACGCCATGCGCCACGGATACGCCTTGTGGGACGAGACACTAGACCAACTCGCTGCTGATTATTCCGATGTCCACGCCGAACGCCAACACGCCGACGCTGTGGCGATGGATCTGGTGCGACGGCCTGAGCGATTCGACGTGATCGTCGCGTCCAACCTGTTCGGCGACTTGCTTACCGATCTGAGCGCCATGGTCGGCGGGGGGTT
>CAYSXM010000655.1:0-3182 GCA_964434905.1 uncultured Pirellulales bacterium
ACGGCGCGGTTGTCCCGCGGCCGGGTGTTGATGGCCGCCGGCCCGGGGAACGGATGCCATCCGAGCCGGCGGGCGGTCGTCGCCATGCGCTCGTGGAACGCGGTCCACCGGAGCGGCGGCATCGGGTAACCGCGGCTCCTGCGCCCCTCGAAGGGATTCCCGCGCGCATCCCGCTCACCCGTGACGTTGCCCGCCTGCCCCGAGACGCCGATCTCCCACTCCACGCGGTCGTAGTAGGGCTCGATCTCGTCGTAGCTCACCGGCCAGTCCTCGATCGTGGACCCGGCCGGAATGCGCGACGCCCCATAGCGGCGGGTCGTCTCGCTGACGATCTTGAAGTCCCAGGGACTGAAGCGCCAGTGCTGCCCCCAGTAGTGGAGGCTCGTCCCCCCCACGGCGTTCATCATGGATCGACCATACAAGCTGACCGCCACTCGTTGGATGATGCCGGGCATTTTGCCGATGAAGAACTCGAGAAACAACGAGTAGAGCAGCGCCACGATGGTGGAATGACGAAACGAAACCGCGAACAAGTGAAACAGGCTGACATAGGCCAGGGTCATGTAGAACATCGAGGGCAAATACAACTGAAAGGCGGTATGCCCGACTGGGCCCGCCAAACGGCAATAGCCATAGAAACTGAGTGTGACCAGCCCCACCACCAGAGGAAACGTGGCGGCCAATTTGGCCAGCAGGATCAGGGATCGCGGAATCGGCCGGACTAGCAGAAACAACAGGGTGCGGTCCTCGCGATCTCCGCCGACGCTCGTCGTGGCATAGGCCAGCGCGCAGACCGGCACAATGAACGAAGCAAACAGGAACAGCACAAACTCTTCGCTAAAGGCGTTGAAGGCGTCGGCCGCCAAGGGAATGTTCTGGTAGCGGCGCCGCAACAAGAATAGCGCGCAGCCCACCAGGGGAAAGCCCACCATGAGCGTATTCATCGACCACAAAAGTCGGTGGAACGACAGCATGAACAAAGTCGACCAGGCGCGCCAGAGCGTCATGCCATCCCCTGTTCCAAATAGCCGAACACCGCGTCGGCGCCACCGTCGAGCACCTGAAATCCGCGTACCGGACAATCGTGTTCCAACACGAGCTGCCCCAGTCTGGTGAAAAACAGGTCGGTCTGACGTGTGCGCACAATGAGCGTACGGGCGCGCACTTCGACCGCTTCGACCATGGAGAGGGCCAGGAGCCGAGAGGCCAACGGCCGGGGATCGTCGACCAGCACCTCGACGGTGAAGGGCTGTTCCGCGATCAGCTCGCGCACTTGGTGAATGGTGCCCGACGCGATGATTCTGCCCCGCGCGATCATCAGCATCTGGTCGGCCAGGTTCTCGATTTCCGACAGCAGATGGCTCGAGACGAGAATGGTTTTTCCACGGGCCGCCAACGAAAATAGTAAATCGCTGATTTCGCGCCGGCCGCCGGGATCGATGCCGGTCATCGGTTCGTCGAGCAAAACCACGAGCGGATCGTTCGCCATGGCCTGGGCCAGCTTGATGCGCTGCCGCATGCCATGGCTGCACCCGGCAATCCGGCGTTCGGCACGCGAAGTCATGTCGACGGCCGCCAGGGCTGCGTTGGCGCGTTCCAGGGCCTCGCGCTTCGAATAGCCATACAGGCGAGTCATGGCTACGACGAACTCGCGACCGGTCATTTCCTCGTAAAACGAATTGACGTCCGGACTATAGCCCAGCGATCGCTTGGCCGTGGCGCTCCAGGCAGGATGCGAACCCAGGCGCACCGACCCCAGTGTGGGTCGAAGCTGGCCGCTGGCCAATTTGAGCATCGTTGACTTGCCGGCGCCGTTGGCCCCGAACAGGCCGGTTATTCCAGGCCCCACGCGGCAATTGATGTCGTTGACACCAATCACCGGCCCATACAGCTTGGTGACGCCTTGGAAGACCAAGTCCATGAGATTTCGCCGCCACGGGCAGTTCAGTGGGTCCTGGGGATCCGCGACCCGGCCTGGTCGATTTCTGGGCCCAGGTCGCGGGGCAGTAACAAACGGGAACCCATTGGTGTCGCACAAACCGGCTTGCTCGGCAAGTCGCACGGTCTCGGGGCAGGGGCACTGTCAAGGGAATTACGATGGGATCAGGGGAAAAATCGCCGAATCGCAGGGGGCTAGCTATCCGTCGAATTTTCTGTTCGCCTGGTTCGTTGCCCCCCTGGAAAGAGTAGGTACAATGGACAAAAAGATAAAGCAATCGTAATAAACTGGCCATTCCACGGGTGGCACAGCCCGCTTGCGAACCAATTAGCTCGGGATGACAGCGTCCTCTATCGAGTCCTCTATCGACGGTGGGTGGCAGAAGTCCACTTGCCCCGGCCAAGAGACCCGGTGCCACACCCTGCTAAGCAACGGAGTGTATTGAAGTGCCAGCCACGAAACTGGAATTATCCACTGCGCAAGGGTCAAGGTGTTGCCCGCCGGCACGCGATCGGGTGGAGGCGAACCGTCGGTTGAAACATTCCATCGTGGCATGTTTCAACCTCGCCAAGTGCGGAGCACCGCTTTGCACGGCTCGCAAGACATCGACCCATTACGCTTTTTGCCGTCGCATCCATGCGATGACGCAGGCGCGTCGAATTCTTCAACGTGCTGCTAGCGGCCTGGCGGTTTTGTATGCCCGGCCATGCCGACCGGTGATCCTGGAGGTCGGCCCATGCCACCGGTGATCAGCGTGGTAATTGCCGCGTATAACGCGGAGGCGTTCATCGTCGAGACCTTGGAATCTGTCGCCTCGCAACGATTCACGGACTATGAAGTGGTAATCGTCGACGACGGTTCGACGGACAACACCGTAGCCAAGATTCAACCGTTTCTGGCCAATCCTCACTGGCGGCTGGTGACCACGCCGCACCAAGGGCACACGCGCGCCAAGAATCGAGTGCTGTCCGAGGCACGCGGCGAGTGGGTGGCTTTTTTAGATGCCGACGACATCTGGCATCGCGATAAGCTGGCATTGCAATGGCAACTTTGCCAGCGCGACCCGGAGCTGGGAGTCGTGTACGCCCGGAAACTGCCACTCAATGAGCGCGGCGACGTTCTCGACATACCTGAATTGCCGAGGGCCAGGGGATTCGTGCTGCGGGAATTGCTTTACGATAATTTCGTATGTTTCTCGTCGGCCCTAGTGCGTCGCTCGACGTTGGAACGAGTCGGGCGATTC
>CAYSXM010000656.1:0-3174 GCA_964434905.1 uncultured Pirellulales bacterium
CGACGATAAAAATCGGCGACGTACAGACAACCGTCGGGACCCGTCGCCAGGTAGGCTGGGTGAAACCAAGGATCGGCCGCGGCCAGGAACTCGCGCGATTGCTCTTGCTCGCCCCGCAGCGCACGGAAGCTGGCGCCGTCGGGTACCAGGCGCCGCCGGTGAATCAGATTGCCCAGCGATTCTCCGACAAAGGCATTTCCTGCAAAATCGGGCCCTAGTGCGTCTCCCCGAAAGATGGTCAGCCCGCACAGGGCATTAAAGTAATCGCTGCGCTCGCGGTTGAAGGTCTTGGGTCGGGGGCTGATAGGAAACACACGGCCGTCGTCTTCCGGCGGCAGCAGATTCTGCACCGCGGCCGACCCCAGCGATGGATTGCGCTTGAGGTCGGCGGTGTCGAACAGAGCATGGCGTATGGGCTGCGTGTTCCAGCCCAAGAAACGGTGCCCCGCGTCGTCGCGCGTTTGGCCAAACTGGCTTTGCCCGATCGTGGCCTCGAACCGCGTGCCGTCGGCCGTGAAGCGAAAATCGCGAGCCCGAATAGAAACCGCCGCGTCGGGTGGAGCGTCGGGTGATCGCACCTCGCCATCGCTGCGGCCGTTGGCACCGTAGATCCAATTATCGAGCCCCCACACCAGGCCATTGGCGCGAAGCTGAGGGTTGCCAGGTTGGAAGCCCGTGAACAGCCGGCGTTGTTGATCGGCCAGGCCATCGCCATCGGTATCGCCCAACCAGATCAGGTCGGGGGCGACGGTCACGAACACTCCCTGGCGACCCCACAGCACGCCCGTGGGTAGCGAAAGACCGGTGGCGAACGGCCCAGAAGTTTCAAAATAGCCGTCGCCATCGCGATCTTCGAGCCGGCGAATGGCAC
Source organism: uncultured Pirellulales bacterium (assembly GCA_964434905.1). GTDB lineage: Bacteria > Planctomycetota > Planctomycetia > Pirellulales > CAYNRE01 > CAYSXM01. The sequence continues at coordinate 872 of CAYSXM010000656.1, forward strand.
CGGCTGCCGCACCATCGCCTGGATAGTCGCGCATTTCGGCCACAAACAACCGGCCGTCTTCATCCCACGACAATGCCACGGGGCTTTCGACCAAGGGTTCGGCCGCCACGAGCTCGACCACCAGTGCCGGGTCGGCAAGTTGGAAACTGGCCAATTCCTCGGCGGGTGAGCGGGGGCCCGTTGCGTCGGCGCGCTGCGGTGGTGCGTCGGCGCGTTGGGGCGCTGCGTCGGCGCGCTGGTCCTCTGCGAACGTGCGGAGAGGCGCCGCCAGGCAACCACAGGCATAGACCACGAGCCACGCGGTGCGCGCCGCGCAATTCGCGGAAAACTTGCGACCCGGCGCCATGCGGTTACTCCCGGGCTAGTTCTTCGAGCAACGCAACGGCCTCGTCGACCACGCGTTCGCCGGTGCCAATTTCGGCGTAGCTGTGCAGGCCCATCCAGGTTTGGTATCCGCCCAGCGAGTGTGCTTCGCGGTCGGGCAGGTAGCCAATCCAGTCGTTGGCCAGTTCGGCCACGATGGTGTGGGGAAACGGCGATCGGCGCTTGATTTCCAGACCGAACACCGTGAAGAACTCGGCGGGCACGCCCACCACCGCCACCGGTCCCAGTACCAGGGCCTGGATTTCGGTGGTGCGCGCGGTGCCCATCTGGGGCTTGAGTTCTTGCCGCATCTGCCGAAAGACCGGAATAATTGCGTCGGCGTGTGCCGGCACGCGTGCTCGACAATAGTCGACGACCTTGGCCTCTTCGGCGGCCTCGTCGAACACACGCACGTGGAATTCAAACGGCCGCGAGCGGGCACGCACTCGGTCGATGGCCACGGGCCGCGCTAGGCTCAGCGCCTGCCGCACGGCCGCCACGATCCGCGCCTGGCACTCGGCAGCGCCCAGCGACAGGTTGTGGGTCGAGCCCGAGGCACCTTCTAGGAAGCCGACCACGCCGCCCAGTTCCTGTTCTATTTGCTGCGCCGCCAGTCCGTAGAACGCCGGGGAACGCACGTTGGGCGTGACGGCGCCGATGGTGTGGGTCGAGTGGTTGAACCACAGGCTGACCAACTGGTTGTCTGCCCGGCGCAAGGCCAGCACGGGAAGCTGGGGATCGAAAGGGCCCGTGGGGCCGACGGCGTCATCGCGTGAGCCGACCCAAAACACACGGCGGTCGGCCAGCATCAGCCGGCTGTTTTGGCCAACTGTCGTTTCCTCGCCCAAGCGGAAATCGAGCCGACAATCGCTCTGCAGGCCAGCGTGCGCTTGTTCCACCGCGGCCGCGATGCCGTCGACCACGCTGGCCACGAAGTCGGGCTCGGGATCGTAGCCATGCACCCGCGCGGTGCTGGGCGCCGAATGGGTGTGCGTGGCGTTGATCAGAATGCGTTCGGGTGCCAGGCCGCACTTCTGATGTATGCGCTCGCGCGCCGCTTGCACCATGGGCCCGGTAACAAACAGCACATCGCATGCGACCCAGGCCACGGGTGGTTGATCGGGCAGGCCGACCACGGTGGCCACGGCGCGCAATTGACCCTCTTGGCCTTGTACTTTGGCACCGCCGATTCCGCCGGCAATCACCATGTCGTCGCGGGCCGTAAACACGGCTGTCGCTGCGCCCACTTGCAGACCGGCGGCCGGAGCCGTGGCCATGAGAACGCACCCAGCCAGCCAGGCCAGGCATCCCACCAATGCGCTAGGGTAACCACGGGGATGTGCCATGACGACTCCACCGAAGGAAAAAATGAGCCAGCCGGTGTGCCTGAGATCGTAGGGCCCCGGTGCCACCACGAGCGACAAGGGGCACTGCGGGAAACCACTACGGGCGCAGCACGATCTTGCCGGCCAAGGTGCCGGCCTTGCCGATCGTGTTCGCTTCTTGCAGGCGGTGTGCCGCCACGGCCTGATCCAAGGGCAACACGCGATCGATGCGCGGTAGTAGCTGGCCCTGTGCGTGCCAGCGGTTGATCGCGTCGGCCGCGGCTTGCTGTTCGTTTGCGGTCGCATTGAACATGGCAAACCCGAATAGTTGACAATCCTTGACGTAGAACGGCCCGACGGGGAACACGGGGCGTGCCTCGCGCCCGGCCATGAGAATCATCTTGCCGCGTCGCGCCAGCAGGGGCACCGTGCGTTCAAAGTTCGGCTCGCGCAGTGTTTCCCACCACAGGTCGACGCCCGCCGGCGCGGCCTGGCGAATTGCCTCGTCGACATCCTCGCGGTGATATTCGATAGCCACCTCGGCCCCTAGTTCGCGGCAGATCGCTGCTTTGTCGGCGCTGCCGGCGGTGGTAATCACGCGGGCGCCGAGCGCGG
>CAYSXM010000657.1:0-3173 GCA_964434905.1 uncultured Pirellulales bacterium
TCATGGCCCGCAGCGTCTGACGACCATCCAGTCCGCGTTGTTGCGCGGCGGCCACCGCAACGGGATAGAAATCGTTGTGGCCGAACTCGCCGCGCGTGTGCCCGCGGGCCGGATTGAACCCGAAATTCGTACCATTGGCATCCCACTCACGGGCCGCGGAACTGTTTGCCAGAATCGCCTTTTCCGGCGCCACGCGAACCGTGGAACCCAGGCAATAGGCCCCCGGCTGGTCCTGCGCCACACGATATTCCAGTGCTTCCTGCCGCAGCACGCGCGGCGCATTGGTGCCACAGGCCAGGGCCGACACGGCGCAGGCAATGCTGTCGAGATGGAACCGCTCGACCCGGCGATAGACTGCCTCGTCGGGTTCACCCAGGCGACCGGCCATGAAATCGACAGCATAGCGGCCCAAACCCAGGGCTTGATTCTCAGTCTTGGGCAGCGTGACATACGTGGCGGTCATCGTGGCGATCCTGACAACTGGTACCGAATCGCCATCTCGGCGTCGGCGAGAAACACAAACGGCGACTCGGCGATTATTGGACCGCGGCGACCGCTCGACAAGGGGCCCTGCCGGCACCGCTCGCTGGTCCGGCCACTGGCAGGGGCAACGGTACTTTGACTGTCGTGCGGCGAGGGTATTCTCGCTCCCCCGATTGGTCCGTTGAAAAATACAATCGTGGCATTTTTCGTTCCTCGCCAAGTGCGGAACATCACTCCGCGCGGCTCGAAAAACAACGACTTACGTCGCTATCTTCTCATCGCATCCAGGCGATGACGCAGGCGCGTCGAATTCTTCCACGGGCTGCTATGCGGCCACACGCGATGACGACGGGGCGGGTTTGCGGAAGACCACCGTCATGTCTGCCCGCTGACTAAGCCAGTAGCCCGCCAGCGACCACCACCAGAATCTAGGAGATGCCATGGCGCGGCGTACGTCAATGCGCTCGAGAGCGGCATCTAGCGTGCCATCGACCAACGACTGATACGCCTTGCCGGCGCGGGTATTGAGACCGGGCCAAAGTGTATCGTGATACGCTCGGTCCCAAAAATCCACCGCCTGCAGACCCAGCGCCAGGCCCCAGGCCTCGACCGTCTGGCGCCCGTAGATGTGCAGATGATACGGTGCGTGCAGTTCGTTCAGGAACCGAGGTGCTCGGTCGAGGCGGATCCGTTCCGCATTGGGCGTACCGACCACTAGGAGTCCGTTCGGCGCCAGATAGCTGTCGAGTTGGGCCAGCAGCCGCTGGGGTTCTTCAACATGCTCCAACACATCTTGCAACAAGATGAAGTCGAATGGCGCCTGTTTCAGAACAGCCGCGTTGCCCCAGCCGGCCGGGTCGGCGTAGGGGTCGTAGCCCACGGCGCGCCGAAAGCCGGCCCGCGCAAGATAGCGCAGAAATAAACCCTGCCCGCAACCATAGTCCAACAAAGATCGATCCGGATTAAACCCATGGCGTGTCAAGCGCGACAACAGGTTCCGGTAGAAAATGCGAAACGGTCGTGTCAGCTTGGCGCGCGCGAAGGGATACTTCGCGTAATAGCTCGGCAAGTCGACGCGTTCCGCACAATGCAGTGTATTGCAACAGGCACATCGCCACAGTTGAAACTGCTGGCCCCGGAATGCGCGCACGTGACAGGGAACCAGTGCGTGCTGGTCCGTCGGCGCGCGCTGGCGGCCACACACCGAACAGGTCGAGCAATCGGCCGAAATAGTGTGTTGTGAAACGACGGCCGCTGGCATGCGATCCCTCGCAAGGCGGTTGAAAGATGGACGGGGCAAGCCCCACTGTAGCCGGGCAGCCCCACGGCGCCCTAGAGCACTTGCCCCCACCCGGGCGCGGCGCTAGCGCTCCACGTGTTGGATAAGAAATTCGGAAATTTCGGTGAGCGCCGTGCCAGGGGTGAACACCTTGGCCACACCAGCCGCTAGCAGTGGGGCGATATCGTCCTCGGGAATAATGCCGCCGACAATCACCCGAACCCGATCCAACCCTCGCTCGCGCAAGGCAGACAGCAGCGCCGGCACCAGCGTATTATGGGCGCCCGATAGGATGCTCACTCCCAACACATCGGCGTCTTCGTCTTCCACGGCGCGGACCACCGCGGCGGGCGTTTGCCACAGCCCGGTATAGATGACTTCCATGCCGGCGTCGCGCAGCGCGCGCGCCACCACCTGGACTCCGCGGTCATGGCCATCAAGGCCCAACTTGGCCAGCACCACGCGAATGGGACGCAGAGCCAAGGGGGTGGGTGTGCTCACAAATTGCCTCCGGGATACACGGCCCTCGAGTCGCAGCTCGTGGCCTCGTTAGGTAGCACTGGCGGCGGCAGGGGCGTATCGTCCGAGTGCCACGGCCAGGGCCTCGACCGTCTCACCCACCGTGGCCTGGGCGCGCGCCGCGTGGAGCAGCGTGGGCATCAGGTTTTCGTCCCGCTGGGCCACTTGCCGCACCGCTTCGAGCGCGGCCGCAACCTGGCCGGCATTGCGTGTGGCGCGCAGCCGCGCTAGCGCGTCGCGCTGCCGCGATTCGACCGAGGAGTCTACTTCCAGGGTGGGAATCTTGGTCGGTTCCGTGTCGGTAAACGCATTGACGCCCACCACCAGCTTGCGATGCGCGTCGACCTGACCTTGATACAGATAGGCGCTGTCGGCGATGCGGCGCCGGAAATAGCCGTTCTCGATCGCGGCAATCATCCCCCCTTGGCGTTCGATTTCCGCGAAGATCACCTCGGCCTCCGCTTCGAGTTGATCGGTTAACTGCTCGATGGCATGGCTACCACCCAGGGGGTCGGCCGTGTTGACCACGCCGGTCTCGAAGGCCAGCACCTGCTGGGTGCGCAGCGCGATCGTCACTGCCTCTTCGGTGGGCAAGCTCAGAGTTTCATCGCGGCTATTGGTGTGTAGCGACTGGCAGCCACCAAGGACTGCCGCCAGCGCCTGATAGGCCACGCGAACTACGTTGACCTCCGGTTGCTGCGCTTGCAGACTGACCCCCGACGTCTGCGCATGGCAGCGTAACATCCAACTGCGCGGATCGCGTGCCTGGTAGCGATCGCGCAGATGGCGAGCCCAGATACGGCGTGCCGCGCGGAACTTGGCAATTTCCTCGAGCAGATCGTTATGTGCGTTGAAGAAGAACGACAGCCGCGGCGCGAAGTCGTCGATATCG
>CAYSXM010000658.1:0-3158 GCA_964434905.1 uncultured Pirellulales bacterium
GCAAAGTCGGGGTCTGGAACCTTTTTCGGTCAACACGCACTGCATTCAACCAACTTCCGTCGGCCGAAAACAGGTTCCTGACCCCCTCGCATTCTCTTTGCATTTCCCCTGATTAAATGGCTTCCGTAGCAGACTCGTTGGCAAGGTGATTCGATGACAGCTCCTGCCGTGTTGGTATTGCGTTCGCCAGGTACGAATTGCGATCTGGAGACCGCGTTCGCCTTCGAGCAGGCCGGCGGGCGAACCGAACGCGTGCATGTGAATCGGCTGCTGGAGCAACCGCGACTGCTGGATGCGTTTCAGATTCTGTGTTTTCCAGGAGGCTTCAGCTACGGCGACGATCTAGGGGCGGGGCGAATTTTAGCTAACCAGATTCGCCATCACCTGGCGGACACCCTGTTCCGATTTCGCGACGCCGGCAAGCTGGTGTTGGGAATTTGCAATGGGTTCCAGGTGCTGATCAAGACCGGCTTGCTGCTGGCCGAACACCCCGGCGAAACGCCTCCGGCCACTTTGGCCTGGAACGATTCGGGCCGCTATCAAGATCGCTGGGTGCAGTTGCGGGTGGATGGCGCGCGCTCGGTGTTCTTGGCAGGTATCGAGGGGCTGTTTCTGCCGATTGCGCATGCTGAGGGTCGTTTCGTGCCACGCGACGCGGACACGCTCCAGGGCTTGGCCCGAGCGGGGCAGCTTCCGCTGCGCTACGACTGGCTGCCGGGGCGCGAACGCACTACAGCGCCGGCAGTGGGGCAGCTACCCTTTCCGCACAATCCAAATGGCGCGGCGGCCGATGTGGCCGGTGTGTGTGACGAATCGGGCCGGGTCTTCGGGCTAATGCCCCACCCCGAACGACATCTGGAACGCACGCACCACCCGCAGTGGACCCGGATTCCCCGCGATGCACCGACGGGCGATGGCCTGCGGCTATTCTCCAACGCGGTGAGCTACTTTCGGTAGCTGAGCGACCTGTAGCCGCCACTGCCTGCGGTGTCGCGATGATCGAGCGGCGAGCGACCGCGGATGGCAGCGGGTTGGCCCTGGGAGGCTCCGTCCCAAGGTTCGAGGCAGCGTTCTCGCGTACCTAGCGATTGGTAAAGATAATTTGACCATTTGGCGGCGCGAAGTTAACATCCAGCACTTCGGTCGGAATGCCGGAGCCCAGCTTGTACTTGCCATTTGTCTGCCTACTTGCTTCGTGGAAAGAGAAACTGAGGGTTGGTTCGGTAGTCCATTGGGGTGTTCAGAGCCGATTCCAGAGTAGCGGGCCACCGGGTCAGAGGATCTGGGTTGATGAACGTCCGGCAACAGGACGACTGGGTGGTAATTCAGGCTCCGGCCAAGCTGAACCTGTTCTTGGAAATTCTGGGGAAACGATCCGACGGTTACCACGAGTTGGAAACACTCATGGTGCCGATCGACCTTTACGACACGTTGTGCGTGCAGGACGTCGCGGGCGACCGACTCGAACTCGAGTGTTTCGATGCGCGGCAGCGCAGCGGTTTTGCGGATCGCGTGGCGGTGCCCAGCGGTCCAGACAATCTGGTTCTGAGAGCGTTGTTGCGGATTCGCGAGGAGGCCGGCGTAAGGCGGGGCGCGCGGATCGTGTTGACCAAGCGGATTCCGCTGGGAGCGGGCCTGGCGGGTGGTTCGAGCAATGCGGCAGCAGCCCTCGTAGCGGCCAATTTGGTGTGGAGGCTGGGCTGGTCTCGCGAGCGGCTAGCCGAACTGGCCGCGGAGCTAGGAAGTGATGTGCCGTTCTTCCTGGGACCAGGAGCCGCGATCTGTCGAGGTCGCGGAGAGCGCGTGGCGCGGCTGAAGGGGCTCGGAGTGTGGCATTTCGTGGTGGCGTTTCCCGATGTGGGGTTAGCGACGGCCAAGGTTTTTGGACATTGCCAGGTGGCCACCTCTGCGCGGGCAGTGCAGCCACTGGTAGACGCGCTACGTCGACACGACGTGGCCATGCTCGGTCACTGGCTGCACAACCAGTTGCAACCGGCGGCCGAGGCATTGGAACCGGCGGTGGGGCGATTGGCGCGAGAGTTCGCCAGAATCGAGGTTTGGGGTCGACAGATGAGCGGCAGCGGAACGAGTTTTTTCGGGATTTGCCGCTCGGCGGCACATGCCAGGCGCGCCGCCGCACTACTGAGCGGGCGCGGCGTGGGAAGCGTGTTTCGAGCGCGAAACTGTCAATAGAACCGCAAGATCGGCCTAGCGCGCGGGCCGGCCATGTGTATGCGGCAGGGGCTTTGGGAGCGAGGGTAGATCGAACGAAAAAAGCCAGCGACGGAGCAGCCGGCCATGGCGGTCGATGAACGACCCACCAGGTGCTGGGCCGGCGCTTCGAGAAAAACGGCGCCCGAATTACTCGGGCCCTAGGCATTCAGGGCAAGGAGACCGGCCGTGGAGGTCACTGAAGTTCGCATCAAGCTGATGCAGGACGCCGGCGATCGGCTGCAAGCATTTTGTTCGATCACCTTCGACAACAGCTTTGTAGTACGCGATCTGAAAATCATCGAAGGAGCTAACGGGCCGTTTGTGGCGATGCCCAGCCGCAAGTTGGCCGCGCGCTGCCCTAGCTGTGGCTGCAAGAATCATCTCCGTGCGCCGTTTTGCAACCAGTGCGGGTCGAAGCTAAAAGAAGATCGGGTGCTCAAGGATCCTAGTGGCCGCGCCAAGCTCTATGCCGACATCGCGCATCCTATCAATTCTCGCTGTCGCGAGATGGTGCAGGACCGCATTTTGCGAGCGTTTTTCGAGGAGATCGACCGCTCGAAGCAGCCCGGATATTCGTCGAGCTACGACGACTACGAATTCGAGGACGACTTTACCCTGCCTGACGAACTCGAACCACGCGACAGTCACGGCGAGCGACCGGCACGTAGCTTGGAGAAAACCAGCGTGCAACAGGCGGAGCCGCAACCCCGGGCGCCCCACCTGGCGCCCAGCGGGGCAACCGCGCCGCGCGGTGCGCAGCCGTCCGAAGCGCGCTCGACGGTGGCCGATCCGCCGGCCGGTGCCGCGCCGCCGGCCCCACACAGCGGGCCCGCTGACGGCAAGCCCTCGGCCCGGTTTGGCGCGGGAATCTTGTCGGATGATCGCAAGTCGTAGACATCTGAGCCACGGCGTCAACTGTCGGTTGGGGTGGGGGCGGGAACAAG
>CAYSXM010000659.1:0-3151 GCA_964434905.1 uncultured Pirellulales bacterium
CGAGCGCGGGCAGCCACCTGTACCTCGATGCCTATGTGCCGATCGTCAAGGCGGGGCGCCAGGGCCGTTGCCACCTCGTCCACCAAATCGACTACATCCACCCAACCCGGGTGAGGCGCGCGCTCCGCGGCAAATTGCAATAGGTCCTGCACCGTCGAATCCACCGCCAGGCAGCCCGCTTCCACCTTGGTCAACACGTCCAGGCTACCGGCGTCGCCCGACAGCCGACGTCGCAACAAACTGAGGTAAAGTGTGACGGGCACCAGACTATTGCGCACCTCGTGTGCCACATGCGAGGCCATCTGGCCCAAGTCGGCCAGGCGGTTCTTACGAGCCAACTCGCGGTTCTTGCATTCCAGCTCGCTGGTCAGTCGACCGACCTCGGCCTGCAACGCCGCGTGGGTTTGTTCCAGTCGCAACGTGGCTCCGTGCCACGCCGCTAGCACTTGCGCCAGGTCGCTATCCGCGGCCAAGGTTCGTTGTCCAGATTCCATTCGCGGTTCGGACATCACCCTAACCTCCCGAGGAAAGATCCAAAGTGGTCGGCGCTGCATCCCAGGCCGCGGTGTAAGCCCCCCGCGCCTCGGCTGTGTGATGCGCCTGGGCCAGTTGCGTCGCGGCGTCGTCGCGCCGCACGCGCAAGCGTTGCTCGCTGGCCAATTCTTGTTCGAGAATCTCCCGCAACAGCCGATCGCAATCGTCGGCCAGGGCGGCACAACGGGCACGGGCTTGCGGCGTGGGCCAGGCTCGCGTGTCGGGGTCTTGTCCGCGAAAGGGGTCCAGTTGTCGCTCGACTTCCTGCAATTGATCGATCACTGCTTGCTTGACTGCTAGCAGCTTCAGCAACTCGCCCAGGCCGTCCGACGCAATGCACTCTGCCTGCTGGGTCCCCAGCGCGCGCAACCGCAGGAGGCAAGCCTGCTTGCGGGCCACCAGGTCGGCCAACCGATCAGTGTCGCTCGAGATCATGCTGATATTTCGCCGCGGGGTCGCCTCGGAATGCGTTGGCCAGCACGCCTGGGCCAATCGCTGCCGGGCGGCAGTATCAAAGCTGGCTCATCAATTCCAAACGTTGTGCCCAACCGTCGCTGGTGTAGTTGGTGGTCTCACGAAACGGCAAGTCCGGATTCATGCGGCGCAGCACGAGCTTGGCCTGCTCGAGCGTGGAACGGGCTTCGGCGGGGCGATTCAGTTGGCGATAGCACTCGGCAATCTGCACATAGGCTTCGAGTACCTCGGGCGAGTTCTGTTGCCGATTCACCGCCGTGGAATAGGCGTCGATCGCCTCGCCATGCCGTCCCAGCGCCGACAGCACCGCCCCCCGCGAGAAATGCGAGTTGCGCAGCAGGCCATCTTCCGCCGGAGTCAACGCCAACGTCTCGCGGCGCGCATCCATGATCGACTGTACCGCGTCGTAGTTGGCCAGCGCCTTGAGCAGAAACTGCTCGGCCTGTTTGGCCTGTGCCAGCCGGGTGCTGTCGGGCAGATCGGCTCGGTTCTGCAAGGGGTCGATCGCCAACCGGCGATTCGCCTCGGCAATCAAATAGTGCAGTTCGACCGCCTGAGAGTCCGTGGGATATCGTGCCACGGCTTCGTCCAGACGCTTGATCGCCTCGCGATATCGACCCGCCTGAAACAACATCCGGGCCAAGGTGAACAGCGATTCCCGCCACTCGCGGCTGTCGGGCGTCAGGAAGTCGCCTTCCAGGTTTTCTTCCAACAGCGATTGAGCCAGGTCCGTTTCGCCACGCTCTTCCCGGGCCTGGGCCGCCAGCATCCGGGCGGCGAACACGGCCGCGTCTCGCGGGTGGCGCTCCAGGCATTGGTCGAAAACTGCCAGCGCTTCGGGCAACCGTCCCTGGGCCAGCAGCGCGCGACCCAAACCAACCAGTGCCGCCGGACGATGGCCTTTCGATTCGTTCGCCAGGTAGCCTTCCAAGGCGCGGATCGCGAGATCGAATTCGTGGCCTTCGAGCAGGCACTGCGAGCTGTCCCACAAGTTGCTAGGATATTCGCGCGTCGCACGTTGCAATTGAGCTAAGCGAAAAAATGCCTGACCCGCCGCGCGATAGTGGCCGCGCCCCTGGCGAAACAACTCGACCGCGTCGGCCGGCACACGCGCGCCGGCTTGCCGCAACAGCGACGAAGCCCAATCTCGTTCGGCTTCGGCATGCAGACGAAGCGCCTCTTCGGCCGGCGAAAGCGCGCCGATGACTTCGGCGGTTTGCACGGCTTCGGCAAATTTCTCGTTCGCCAGGAACTGTTGGTACACCTCGCGAATTCGGCCGCGGAAGCGGTCCAACGGAACCCAGGGATTGCTGAACTGTCGCGAAGAGCCGGCCGTGGCCACCGCCGCCCGCAAAGTCGATAGGCATTCGTCGTCGCGGCCCAGCTTGAGCAGCAATTCCGCTTCGGCCAGCCCTGCCGCCGTACCTTCCGGGGTCTCGAAATGATATTTCACGGTGCGCTGGAATTGCTCGAGCGCGGCGCGGCGGTCGCCTCGTTCCAGATAGCATTGGCCCAGCAAGTACATGCACCTGCCAGCCACGCGCGTATCGAGCGAATCGCGCTCCTGCGCCCGACGTAGGGTTTGCACGACGCGATCGTAGAGTTGTGCCGCATCGGCCAACAGCAGGGGGTCGGCAATCACTCGCGGATCGGTCGCTTTACGGCGCGCCTCGTCGAGCAGCAACCGCCCTTCGAGCAGCAACACCCGCGCTGCCAGTCGCGAATCCTCGGGAATCTGCTGAAGCATGCGCCGGCAATCGTCGGCGCGACCTAGGTCGTGGTAGATCTCGGCCTGCCGCAGCCAACCCGCCTGCCGTTCCGCGGCCGGTAGCGCTTCATCGGCGAGATAACGATCCATGTGCCCCAGCGCGATCTCAGGTCGGGGCGTCGGTTCCAGCAGCGCTGCGTCGGCCAGCCAGCGTTGAATTTCCGTGCCGCGTTCCGGCAGACTTTCCACCGCCGCTAACAGCGGTTCTCGGCAGTCGACATACTTGCCCGCCAGAAACAATGCCCGACCAAGCTGCCAGACCCCTTCCGCTTCGTGGCCGGGGGGAAATCCCCGTTTTCGTGCCATGGTCAGATACCGCGCCGCGATCAGAAAGGTGGAACGTGGGTCCTCGCTAAATCCATCGTCGGCCTCCTT
>CAYSXM010000660.1:0-3151 GCA_964434905.1 uncultured Pirellulales bacterium
TCGCGCATTCCGGCCAACGAGGAATTTGTCGGCCCCGCCGGGCTGCTGGTCCGCGCCCGCGCCTCAGCCGAATTTGCCCAGGCCATCTGGGGCCTGTACCAGAATGCCGACGAACGTGCGCGCCTGGTAAACGAGGGGCAGGCGCGCTTAGACGACTTCCGCTGGTCGACCTGCGCGCGGAAGTTTGCCGACATCCTGCGATCCACAGTCGAACGCGCTGCGCGCTAGCAGCCTGTTGAAGGGGCACCCGCCGCGTAGCGCAGTGACCTGCCCCACCGCTGCCGTACGGCTGCCCTACGGCTAACGCTAGCTGCATATTACCGTCCAGGCTGCAAGGTGACTGCTTCTGCTCGGGCAACTAGAATTGCAGCCACCGATCGTTGGCGATTCCCTCCCGCGACGATTCTGGCAAGGACTACCATGTACACCGCGAAACGCTGGTTGTTGTTTCTCGTCGCCGTGGCGCTGAGTGCTTCGGCGGTGGTGGCCCGCGCCGGCGATCACCATCTGTTCGATCGCGGCAATCTGGTCGCCTGGTGCATTGTGCCCTTCGACGCGGCGCGCCGCGGACCCGCCGAGCGGGCCGAAATGCTCGCCCGGCTGGGGCTGAAACAGTTGGCCTACGACTGGCGCGACGAGCACATTCCCCAGTTCGACGAGGAAGTCGCCGCCATGCGCCAGCACGGCGTGAAGATCGTTGCCTGGTGGACCGCCGGCGCCGAACTGAACGACACCAATCGGAAGATCCTCGACGTGGTTCGCCACCACCAGCTTCGGTTGCAGCTCTGGACCATGGTCGCCGATCCGCCCGCCGATTTGCCCCAGGCCGAACGCGTTCTTCGCGCCGCCAGTGCCGTGCGACCACTTGCCCTCGAGGCCCAAAAACTAGGTTGCCAGGTCGGTCTTTACAACCACGGCGGCTGGTTTGGCGAACCCGAGAATCAGTTGGCGATCTTGGAGGCCTTGCAACTGGCAAGCGTGGGCATTGTTTACAACCTGCATCATGGCCACGATCACCTGGATCGATTGCCGAGCATTTTAGAAAAGCTGAAGCCTCACCTGCTGTGCCTGAACTTGAACGGCATGACCGCCGGGGGCGATCGCGCGGGCCAGAAGATTCTGCCGCTAGCGGCGGGGCGACTCGATCTCGAAATTTTGCGAACCATCGAGGCCAGCGGATACGACGGCCCAATCGGAATACTCAACCACACCGATCTCGACGCCGAAGCACGCCTGGCCGACAACCTGGCCGGCCTCGAATGGCTCGTGCGGCGCCTGGCCGGCGACCGCAGCCAGCCCCGGCCGAAGCTGCGAACTCATGAGTATGCCGAGGCCGAACCCGACCTCTCGCCTGCCGCCGCCACGGAACCACCCCCGACCCAGCAGCCTGCCACGCCAACAAATCCCGCCGAGCCGGAACCGCTTTCCCCAGCCGACCAGGCGCAGCTCGACGAATTGGTCTCTGCCGCACAGCGGGCCGGCGACCCACGCCACGGCGCGCTGGTGTTCGCCGCGGCGAAGTTCGCTTGCCAGTCGTGCCATCGTGTCGGTCCCAGCGGAGGTTCGATCGGCCCCGACCTGACCAAGGTGGGTGCCACGCGGCTGCCTCGCGAAATTGCCGAATCGCTGCTCTGGCCCCAGCGAAAAGTTCTACCCGAATTCGTCGCCACGACCGTGGTCACCGATACCGGCACCGTGCATCAGGGCATCGTCGTGGGCGAAACGGCCGAGACGCTCTCGCTGCGCGAAGCGACGTCGTGCGAAACGCTGCTGCTGGCCCAAACGGCGATCGTCGAACGGCAACAGGTCGGCACCCTGATGCCCCCGGGGCTGGCCGCCGCGATGACTTCCACCGAGCGCCGCGACCTGGTGCGGTTTCTCACCGAACTGGGGCCTGGCCAAGACAGCGAACTGATCGCGTCGTTGGCACAACCGCATGTGCCGGCCACGTTCGACTTCGACGCGAAACCGCTGCGGCCCGCGGCTTGGCGGTTTGCCAACCATGCGGTGAATCGGGATCGTCCCTACGAGTTTTACGCCAAGGAGGCGGACCACTTCGGCCAATTACCACACCCTCCGGCGATTCTTCCAGCATTTCCGGGGCTCGATGGCGGCGCGCTGGGGCACTGGGGCAATCAGAACGACGAAACCTGGAGCGACAATCGCTGGAACCACATGGAAATCGGTTCGCTGTTGTGTGGCGTCTTTCAGAACAGCGACGGGCCGATCGCACGCGGTGTGTGTCTCACCGTGGGACCACAGGCCGAGCTTTCCGCCTGTTACAACCCGACAAGTTTCCAATACGAACGCGTGTGGCGGGGTGGCTTCGTCAAGTTCTCCCCGTTTCGCCACGGGTTTATCGATCCGCTGGAAAGCGTCGGCGGTTCGACCGCGTTTCCAGCGCGCGAGCCCCCGCCGGGCACTAAAAAATATCGCGGCTTCTATCGCCATGGCCACCAAACACTGTTCGCCTACGACGTGGCGGGCGAACCCTATCTCGATGCCCCCACGATCGAAATCGATGCCGCGGGCCAAGCTCAATTCGTGTCGATCGTGGCGCCGGCCGCCACGCACCCCCTTCGCGACCTGACTCGCGGAGGGCCTGCCCAATGGCCGCAAGTGCTGGAAACCCAGGGTCAATTGGGTACGGGCGGCGCGTACGTCGTCGACTCCATCACGCTCCCGTTCAAGAACCCCTGGAACTCGCTGTTGTTTTTCGGCGGACACGATTTTCTGCCCGACGGCTCGGCCATGTTGGCCACCATGCAGGGCGACGTGTGGCACGTGACGGGCCTCGACGCGCGACTCGAACACGTTCGTTGGAAACGCTTCGCGACCGGATTACACCATCCGCAAGGCGTGGTCGTGGCCGACGAACTGGTCTACGTGCTCGGCAGAAATCAAATCACCCGTCTGCACGATCTGAACCGCGATGACGAGGCAGATTTCTACGAGTGTTTTAGCAATGCGTTCGAAACCTCGGCCGCGGGGCACGACTTTATCTGCGGACTGGAACGCGACGCCAAGGGCGCCTTCTACACGGCCAGCGGCAACCAAGGGCTGCTCAAGATCTCGCCCGACGGCGCGACCTGCACCGTACTGGCGACCGGGTTTCGTAACCCCGATGGCTTGGGGCTGCTGCCCGATGGTT
>CAYSXM010000661.1:0-3149 GCA_964434905.1 uncultured Pirellulales bacterium
CCCTATCTCGACAACCCTTTCGAGCGCGAGGCGTATGCCGTCGACGACCCGTGACCACGGGCGTGATTCCCTACCAGCCTGTTAATTTATTCGACAAGCTGCGACGTCGCGTGGATGCGATGACAGAATAGCCACGTATGTCGTTATTCCGCGAGCCGTGCGGAACTATGCTCCGCACTTGGCGAGGAGCGAAAAAAATTCCAGGATGGCATTCTTCAACCGCTGCTAGCCGACCAGCACGTCGCAAAGTACCATGACGCGACTTGATCGGCCGCCAAAAATCCAAGTCGGCCCGGCGGCGCGCGCCACGGGCCCAGACCTCGCGGGAAACAAGTCACGATGAGCGAGCGATGGATCGCGGACCGCATGCGCCGCTTCGACAGTTCAGGCATTCGCAAGGTGTTCGATCTGGCGGCGCAACTCCAGGATCCGATCAATCTTTCAATCGGGCAGCCCGACTTCGATGTTCCGGCGCCGGTGCGCGCCGCGGCCACCGCGGCCATTGACGACCGCAAGAATGGCTATGCACTGACCCAGGGCATGCCGGTGCTGCGCGCCAAATTGCAACAGCGCATCGACGCCGCCTTGGGTCATGCCGATCGGCAAGTGTTCGTCACCAGCGGCACTAGCGGGGCATTGGTGCTGGCGCTATGGAGCGTGGTGAACCCCGGCGATGAAGTGATTGTATTCGACCCCTATTTCGTCATGTATCAACCGCTGGTTACCACGGCGGGTGGCCAGGCGGTACTGGTCGATACGTATCCCCACTTTCAGATCGATCCCGCGCGGGTCCGCGCGGCAATCACTCCGCGGACCAAGGCCATTCTGTGCAATAGCCCGGCCAACCCCACCGGCGTCGTGCTCACTCGCGATTGCCTGCAACAGTTGGCGCAACTGGCGACGGAACACGATTTGCTGTTGATTAGCGATGAGATCTACAGCGCGTTTTGCCACGACGAACCCTTTGTGTCGCCCGCCGAGTTCAATGAACAGGTGCTGGTAATCGACGGCTTCAGCAAGAGCCACGCCATGACCGGTTGGCGTGTGGGTTTCGCACATGGGCCGGCGCGCCTGATCGAAGAAATGATGAAGCTGCAACAATACACGTTTGTCTGTGCCCCGCAGCCCCTGCAGTGGGCTGCTGCCGCGGCGCTTGATGTCGACATGCGCGCGCACATCGAGCAGTATCGACGCAAGCGCGATCGGCTGTGCGAGGGCTTGGCGGGCAGGTTCGAGATGGAACGGCCAGGCGGGGCTTTTTACGCGTTCCCCCGGGCTCCTTGGGGCACAGCCAGCGAATTTGTGAGCCGTGCGATCGAGCGTGGACTGTTGATCATTCCCGGCGGTATTTTTAGTGCGCGCGACACTCACTTTCGTATTTCATACGCCGCAAGCGACGAAACGCTCGAACGCGGAATCGAACGGTTGTGCCAATTGGCCGATGAAGGGCCGTAACTGCCCGTTCTAGCATTCGACGCGCCTCGGTCATCGCCTGGATGTGATGGCAACATTGCGATGCAAGCCCGGATTAGGGAGTATCACTGCTCATGGCAACGCCGAACTGGCAACGTGAAATCGAGCAACTGGTTGCCAACAAGAAACTCGTCGAAGCGGCGGGCCAACTGCGCCAGGCCACCGCTGCCAGTCTGACCACGGCCGCGAACACCGTGGCGGCACTGGCCTCGGCCCAGACCAGCGGGCTCAGTACCGCGCCGGTGTGGCAGGCACTGGCCCAGGGAACCTCGCCCAGCGTGGCCATTGCAGACGCCAGGAACGCCCTACCCGAGCACCGGAATGCGTGGATGGACGAGGTCCTGGCGCAGCTCAACTCTGGCCAGAAGATCGAGGCAATCCGCACCTACCGCCAGCACACGGGGAAGGGATTGAAAGAATCGAAACTAGCTGTCGACGACTTAGAGCGTGCCTTGGGTCGGGAGCCTGCGCCAGTAGGCTGCACCACGGGCGCGGCGAAGCTGCTGCTGGTCGGCACGGTGCTGTGGCGGTGGTACGGCGGCGGTTGAGTTTCGGTGTCTTGCACAGGCCAGGAAAAGCCCAGCGTGTCCCTGCTGCTAGCCCAGCAGACAACACGCCGGGGGGAGACGCGCGCCGGGCCGGTTCTGCTGCGGTTCAGGCAGTGGTCCGTGGGCGCGCCAGATTGCCACCGGTGGGGGGCCGGTCGGACGATGAACACCCGAGCCCCGATTTTTCATGAAATTCGTCGCGAGGAGTTGAACGTGCTGCGGCTGAAAGGAAAACCGCGATCGGCCCGCGCAGCGCATTTGAGAATACGTGAGTCAGGGGCGATCGCGATTTGACGCGGCAGACGCGACACCTTCGGTTCCCCAGCAGAAGGCTCGTGAATCATTCGGGCTAGGCAACCGTGTACTGCGGCTTCGCCATAGCGGGGTGTGAAACACAACGAGCCCAGGCCCAACACGCGGTCGGGCCTGGGCTCGAGCTGGCTAGCACGGACTATGTTTCCACCCCGAGGCCCGCGGACTGCCGCGAGCGTCGTTAGCGGGCGGAACTGAAGGTCACGCGCTTTTGTGCTTGGCTTCGGGCAGCGTGAACAAGCGCTGCCGTCCGAGGACCACTTCCTCTGTAATCCCATATCGGCCGCCAGCCCCCTGGTCCGGCAGCTCGAACATGATGTCGAGCATAATTTCTTCGACAATCGATCGCAGTCCCCGTGCGCCGGTATCTCGTTCCAAGGCCTTGCGGGCAATGGCCAGCAGCGCACCCTCGGTAAAATCGAGCTCCGCGTTCTCCATTTCGAAGAGCTTTTGGTACTGCTTTACCAATGCGTTGCGGGGCTCGCGCATCACCCGCACCAGGTCGTTCGCCTCGAGCGGAGACAGCGGGGCCAACACGGGCATGCGTCCTACCAATTCGGGAATCAGCCCGAACTCCAGCAGGTCGTCGCTGGTCACCTGGGCGAGCAACTCACCCAACGTGGCATCGGCCGGGGCCGCCCCGAGCTCCTGCCCGAAGCCGATCGTGCGATGGCCCAAGCGTTTGGAAATGATCTTATCGATGCCGACAAACGTACCGCCGCAGATGAACAAGATGTTCGAGGTGTCCATCTGAATGTACTGCTGCTCGGGGTGCTTGCGGCCGCCCTGCGGCGGAACGTTCGCGACGGTGCCTTC
>CAYSXM010000662.1:0-3143 GCA_964434905.1 uncultured Pirellulales bacterium
GTCCCCTCCTCTCTTCGACTGGCGATTGTGCCAAATTTCACGAAAAACGTGAGTTGGCCGGCAACCACGCCGAAGGGGGCTGTTTTTTCGCCCTGCCAGCCATTTCGTTAACAGGCTGGTTGGGGGGCGCCGGGCGTCGACAAAATCTCTGAAAAGTCGCCGGTTCGGGTCGTTCCACCGGGGCTGGAATCTGCTTAAACTGGCAGTGCAGAAATGGTTGCGCGCGGCCTGGCAAATAGCTAGTCGAGCGGCACCTTGGATCGACCGTTTGGGGGGTAGGGGCGAACGTTTACACAGATAAGCGGTGCAGCGACTCCGCCGATTTGTTCCCACGATGCACACCCCGCGCGGCGCTGCCGTAGGCCTATCCCATGTCGCAGTCAAAACGCCGCCGTTCGCGATCGCGGCCCGAGGAACGGGCCTTCTCGCCGTACACTCGCCCAAAAAGTCGCCGACGGACTTCCCGGACTGCCTTGCTTTGGGCAACTCTGACCTCCAGCTTGGCGAGTTGGATTCGCGGTTTTTGGCGCGGCGGAAGCCGGTGGTTGCGGCGTCGCAAGTCTCGCAAGTTCGATCGCGTGTTGACCGCGCAATCGGAGCGTCGCCGAAGTTCGGCTCCGACACCGGATCCTACCCTGTCCGGAACTGGCGCCGCTGCCACCGAGGTCGACACCTCGTCCTCGAGCGAACAGGTCCGCGACAGTCCGCGCGGCCGTCGTTCCAGCCGCAAGATCCGCAGCGCCGTGCGGAACGTGGTACGCAGCGCCACCTCGTCGGCTCCTTCGGCGTGGTCGCTGGCCTCTCGCTCGGAACGTCGTCGCCGTGGGTCTCGCCGCGTGTTCTGGGCGGTCGTGTTGCTGCTGGTTGGCGTTGCCTCCTGGGCAGGAAACCAGTGGTGGAGCCACCGTGAAGCGCGCCGCATACGCGCGGAGATCCAACAACTGGCTGCCCAGGACAAATGGCGCGAAGCAGCCGACTTGGGCAGCCGTCTGATCTTGCTCGAGCCTGGCGATGTCGACGCGCGTGTGCAATTGGCCGATCACTTCGGCCGTAGCGCGCAGGGGCCTAAAGAGGTCAAGCGCGCCGCCGACTTGTACCTGGCGGCGCTGGCGCTCCTCCCGAGTGACGCGCTGCGATTGCGCGCGGCTGAATTCCTATTAGAGGGCGAGCGATTTGCCCAGGCGGCGGTGCAGGCCGACCAGTTCCTGAAGTCGGCGCCCAGCAGCCACGCGGCACTGCGGATTAAGGCGCTGGCCATGCTGAGATTGCTGTTGAGAAACGACCCGGTCTCGGCTACGGATGCGATCGACGCAGCGCAGGGCGCTTTGGGCATGGACCCGCGCGACGTGGAGTTGGCAACCAGGCTAGCCCAGGCCTACGACCGCGAATTGCCCGACTTAGATGCCGTCGAGCGCAGCGAACGAGCCACCGAGGTGCTGGATTCTCTGGTCGAAGCCATGCCCGAAAGCGGCCCCGCGCACCTGGCGCGGTATCGCTTGCGGCGTACGCAGCGCCGTGCCGACGCACAAGCCGACCTGGACCGGGCCTTGGAATTGGCACCCGACGATCTGGAGTCGCTGCTCGAAGCGGGGTTGTCAGCCAGCGAAGAGGGCCAAAGCGAGCAGGCGCTGTCTTGGCTCGGGCGAGCCGGCGCTGTCGCCCCTCACGAACTCCGCGTGGCGCTGGCGCTTGGCGACGCGCTGTTAGACGCCGAGCGGCCCGCCGAAGCGCTCGATACCTGTCGTCGGGCGATTGCCCGCCGCGACCCGAACGACCTCCAACTGAACTTGCGGTTGGCCGAAGCGCACACGCGGTTGGGACAAACCACCGATGCCGCGGAATGTATTTCCAGGGTTCAGGGCGAGGCGGAACGGCTGGGTGCCGAGCTGTCGCCCATCGAGCGGGTTGAATTTCAGGCCAGGCTGGCGCTGGTCCAAGCGCGCCTGGCAATGACTCAGGACAATTCTCGCGAAGCCATCGAGCAATTGCGTCGCGCACTTGCGGCTCAATCGCAGCAAGGCTCAGCACAGCTTCGAAATGTGCTGCTGCGAGTGCGCACCTTGAACCTGCTCGGGCACTGCTACCGAGACCTGGAACAATTCGACCTGGTGGCCGCGACTGCTGAAGAGGCAATGCGTGCCGACAGTCAGTCCTTGGCGCGATTGGTCGAGCTGGGCACCGATTGGGCGGCCTGCGGACGCCACGACTTGGCGGCGGCCCAGTTTGAATTGGCGACGACCCGCGACACCACTAGCCATGTGGCCTGGGTCGGTGTGGCGCGAGGAGAATTGGCCCGGCAATTGCAGTTGCCCCCCCAGCAGCGTCGCTGGAAGCAGTGGGAGACGGCCACCAACGAAGCGGCACGACAAACGGCAGACCCTTGGGCCTTGGCTTGGTTGCATTCGCAACAGCAATTGGCCGACGGACACCGCGAACAGGCCCTCGTTCCTTGGCAGAGTTTCGACGCCGTGGCGCTCGGACAACCCGAAGGTCTGGCGTGCGCGGTATGGGGCTTAGCAGCGGCCGGCGCACCGGACGACGCCGCGGCGCTGGTCGAACGCTATGCCAGTCAGCACGGAGAATCGAACCTTCTGGTTGGTCTGCGTGCGATGTTGCTGGTACGCGCGGGTCAACTGGAAGCAGCCTATCAGGTTCTGGCGCCCCACCGCCAACCTGCGGCCCATGATCAGTTTCAGCTAGATCGGTGGGCCGCCGAATTGGCCATGCATGCCGGCGATCGGGTTCGTGCCCGCGAGCTTCTGACAAAGTTGGCGGACCAGCAGCCGCGTTCGTTGCCGGTGCTAGCGGCGCTGGCGGAATTGGCACTCGATCCGATCGACGTGGTGGCGCTTGCGGATCTAGAACCACGGCTGCTCGAGCTAGAGGGCGAGACAGGGACCACGTGGATGTATCTGGCCGCACGTCGCCACCTGGCCTTGGCGGCGCGCGGGGAAGACACCGAGACGAACTTTGATACGGCGGAATCGCACGCGCGGGAATTAGAGACCTTGAGGCCCCACTGGGCCGCCACGTCGCTGTTGCAGGCACACCTGGCCGCGGCTCGCGCACGTTGGTCCGTGGCCGTCGACCACGCGGGGGCGGCGCTGCTTGCCGAACCGACCCATCGGGGCGCCTTGGTCCTG
>CAYSXM010000663.1:0-3139 GCA_964434905.1 uncultured Pirellulales bacterium
CCGTACCGGGCGGTGGCCGAGCAAGGCCCCCGCAGTGCTCACCGTTGAGGCAAGCGCACGCTCCTGGCGCGCTTTCGGACAAGCCTGTGGGGCGCGGCGCCTGTGGGGCGCTGGGAATCATTGAGTTGCCAGGGACCGCAGTCGATCGACCATGGCCTGCTCCCAGGGGGCAAGCAGTAGGTCACCAAGACCCAAGATCTCGGCTTTTTCCAGCGAGTCTTGTGCCTGGCGATCATTGCCGGCGACAAGTCGAGCCATGGCCAGATAGGCGTGTTCCCGCGGGCCGGCCGAGGGGCGTTCGACCACTTCGCCGAGAGTGCGAACCGCCCCGCCGAAATCGCCCCGACGAAACTCCACCACGCCGCGCGCAGCGAGGTATTCGGTGATCCATTGGTCGCCGGTTTCCAGGCGTGCCGCTAATTGGTCGGCTTCGTCGGCGGTCGACGCGTCGCCTGCCAATAGGATCGCCAGCCGGCTGATGGCAGGCTGGTTGCCAGGGTCCAGGCTGAGCACACGCCGATAGAGTTCGATCGCCGGCGCGGGTGTCGCACTTTGCTCTCGAACTCGCCCCATTGCCATGCACAAGAATAGGTTGTTGGTGTGCTCTGCCAGCCTGGCCTCCAGCACGTCTTGGGTCCGGGCAAGATGGCTTCCGGCCGACGCGCTGGACGTTAATAGCCAGGCCAGATTCGTGGCGGTGTCGGGGTCCTTGTCGGCGGCCAGCCGTGTCAGTCCCAGGTCGATTGCCTCGGGTGCTTGCTGCGCTCGAAGCCGGAACCTGGCTTCGGCCAGCCACCGCCCGGGATCGAGCCGACGGGCGTCGGCAAATTGCCGTGCCGCGCGCCGCAAATCGCCTAGTGCTTCCCAGGCTTCCCCGGCACGCTCGAAAACGGCTCCCTGGGCATCGTTTCCGGTGGCGCTTTCCAGGGCGCGCTGCACTTGCAGCTCAAGCTGGGAAGTGGCTTCGGCCGGTGTGCCCGCCTGATCGAGCCACTGGGCGTGCAGCCCGATTGCGTCGCTGGCCACAGGCTCGATGTCCTCTGCCCGCGTGAGCCACTGTTTGGCTTCCTCGTGAAACTCTGGCCCCAGACGGAACAACAAACGAATGTAATCGCGTAAGACATTGGCCGGGGCGTGCGCCTCGGTGACCAGGGGGCGGTACATCGAGCGCGCGGCGAACAGATCGCCTTGACTCGCCAGAAGTTCGGCAGCCGCGTGGCGGTCTTCGTCGGTGCCCCGGGTCGGGTCTTCGGCCAGCGACTCCCAAATTTCCAACGCCAAAGACCGGTCGCCCACCAGGTTGCGGGTGTATAGCAGCCGCGCTCGCAGCCGTTGATGCGGCGCGTCGAGCGAGCCTACGGGCGTCTGCGCGCCTCCGGCCAATTCCCAGGCTTCTTTCCAAGCGGGTGCGGTGCCGGTTCGCACCAGCGCCACGAGCAGCGCCTCGCGCGGGCCCGCAGTGTGGGGGTCGGCGGCAGTAACCTGGCGCCAGGCGTTGGCTGCCTCTTGGGCATCGAAGGTCGAAAAGAATTCAGCGGCTTGACGCTGCCAGTCGACTTGAGCAGGTCGCAGGGCCAGCGCTTCGCGATACGCGTCGCGTGCGGCGCCGCGTTCGCCCAGAAGCTGCGCGCCGCGCGCGGCGACCAAGGCCTTGGCGGCCTGATCGAGTGGGGCTGCGGTGGCGGCTGCCGATAGCACGGTTGGAAGCTCGGCTTGCCTACCGTGTTTCCAGAGAAAGTCAAGCCGCGCGCACCACACGAGGGGGTCCTGGGGAGCCAATTCCGCGGCGCGGGCGAGTGCCGCATCGGCTTCCGCAGGGTGGCCCGCGCTGGCCCAAGCGCTCGCGGCAACGAGATGTGCTGCGGCCTGATTGGGCCGCCGGCTACGGAAGCTTTCGGCCAACTGGGCGGCTAGTTCAGCCTCGCCACGGCTGGCAAACACCGCCACGGCATCGTCGAAAGCCGCATCGGGCAGGCGATTCTCGCGCGCCAATCGCTGGAACAACACCGCCGCCTCGTCCAGGCGACGCCGCTCGATCAGTCGCTCGGCCAGATGTTCCAAGCCTTCGCGGTCGGTGCTGCCGAGCTCGACGGCGGTGCGGAAAAAGTCCAGCGCCTTTTCGTTCAGCGATTGCCGTTCGGCGATCAAACCCGATAGCACGTAGCCCTCGGGCCAGGCATTACGCAATCGCAACAATTCCTGTGTCAAGCGTTCGGCGGTGACAAAGGCCGGCTCCGCGTTGTCACGGGTTTCGATCAGCGCTCTCCGCACGTTGAGCGAGCGCCAGCGCGTGCCGTCGGGACCTTCGGCGGCCTCGACGCGATCGGAACAGGTCCGGCACAGCGTCCAGTTGCGCAGCTCGATGGCCATTCGGCCCAGCGCATACCAAGCGTCGAAGTCGTCGGGGTGCTGTTGGCAATACGGGTCGAGTCGCTGGATTGCCTGCTCCCACTGTTCTGCTTCGGCCAGCACCGTCGCCCATTCCACGACGAGCGCTGCCTGGTCGGCTGGCGGCGCCCGCGGCCACCGCTGTGCCAGCTCGGCCAACAGGGGTGCGAATTCTCCGCGGGCCCGCCACCAGCGACGACGAATTACAGCGGCCGGTTCGGGTGCGGCGCTGGCCAGGCGGTCGAGAGCATTTCGGGCGCCAGTGGCATCGCCTTGCGCGTCGTGCGCGGCCAGCAGCGCTTCGGCCAGTGCCAGGTCTCCAGGGTGTGCCTGGGCGAGTTCTTCCAGCGCGGCCAGCCCGGCTGCCGTTTGGCCGCGTTCGATTTGCGCTTGGGCCGTCAATCTTCTGGCGACAAACGAATCGACAGGGTTGGTGGTCTCGGTTGCTAGTCGCGTTGCCGTGGCCAGGGCCTGGTCGAATGCGCCCCAATCCACGGCGTCTCCGAGCGAACCCTGGATTCGGCGCAGCTCGACGGCGGCCAATTGCAACCATGCGCCGGCTTCCGCGGTAGGTCGCCGAGCGAGAGTTTCCGCGTGTTCGCGCGCCAATTCGGCCTGGCCGGCAGCCAACCACGCGGCGACCAGTTGCTGCCGTAGGTCGTCGCGTTCGGGTGCCAAACGCAGTGCATCTTCGGTGCGCTCGGCGGCCAGATCGAACAGCCGTACCTCGAGGTAAACCCGGGCCAATAGT
>CAYSXM010000664.1:0-3135 GCA_964434905.1 uncultured Pirellulales bacterium
GCCGGGCTCGCCGAGCAGCACCGGGTTGTTCTTGGTGCGGCGGCAGAGAATCTGCACGGCGCGCTCAATTTCTCGCTCGCGACCGATCACCGGGTCGAGCTTGCTCTCCTTGGCCAGCTCGGTCAGGTCGCGGCCAAAACTATCGAGTGCCGGTGTCTTCGATTTCGACGACTTGGCCGTTTCCGAACTCGAACTGCTCTGGGGGTTCCGCTCGCTCCCCTCGCCGCTTTCCACGCCGTGACCCAACAGGTTGAGCACCTCTTCGCGCACATCTTCCAACTTCAGTCCCAGGTTGATCAACACCTGCGCGGCCACGCCCTCTTGTTCGCGCAACAACCCCAATAAAATGTGCTCGGTCCCCACATAGTTGTGCTGCAGGTTGCGGGCTTCTTCCATGGCATATTCGATGACCTTTTTGGCGCGCGGCGTTTGCGGCAATTTGCCCATCGTCACCATGTCGGGGCCGCTTTGCACCAGCTTTTCCACCTCCAGGCGGATCTTGCGCAGGTCGATGTCCAGGTTCTTAAGCACGTTGGCGGCTACGCCCGAGCCTTCCTTGATCAGGCCCAATAGCACGTGTTCGGTGCCAATATATTCGTGGTTAAATCGCTGGGCCTCTTGGTTGGCCAATTGCATGACCTTGCGGGCCCGGTCCGTAAATCGCTCGTACATGGGGCATCTCCGTGCTGCTACTGCTCGATGGCTAGCTCGTGGTGGATCCAGTTTTCCCTGCGCGTCGCGATCCGTACCGGTCGGGCTGCCTTGCGGCTGTAACCGCACCCTGGGGTGCTCTCAACTCTGGCGGCGACACGTCAGGCCGCCGCCCGTCCCGCTACGCTGGCCGCCGAATTCGCCTCCGGCATCCACGCCGGACCAGCGCTCGGGACCGGCGAAGCCAGTTCCGCCAACAGCGCGTACTCGCGCTCTATCTCCCAACTCCATTTTGCCGCCGACTCGAAAGTCGACAGCCGCGCCAGCTCGCGCCGGGCTTCCTCCCACCGTCCCGCATGCCGGAACAAAGTGGCCAACATCAACCGCGCTTCCGCGTCTTGGCTGTTTCGCGACAATAGCTGTCGCAATCGGGTCTCTGCCTCGAGCCAGTGACCCCGCAGATACTCCAACATGGCCGACTGAAACAGGGCCTCGGTCGTTGGTCCCTCCGGCAACGGAGGCGCCTGCCACCAGCCGCGCGAGGCCACTAGCGACACCAACCAAATGCCCCCCACTACCAGCCAAGCCAAGCTCCGCACGGCCGGGCTGACCATCTCGGTCCACAGCCAGGTCGTCGCCACGGTCAGGTTCAGTAAGAGCGAAAAGCCGATCGCCAAAGCCAAGCCCGACCAGGCCCCACGTTGCCACAGGGGAAGTAGCCCCGGCCACAAGCGGAGCGCCCAGACAGCCTTCGGCATCGGTCTAGCTCCATCCGACCTGCGCGCGGCGTCGACTCCAAACGCCGGGGAATTCTAACTCTCGATCCCATACCAAGCAAGGCAACCAGCGTTGCCGCTTCGAGTTGCGACAAATCGCATCAGCTCATAAACACTCGTTGAAGTATCGCTGCTGTTAACACAAAATACGCAGATATCCCATTTTATTGTTTAGCCCCCACTGCGACCGCTAACGTTCGGCCTAATTGGCACATCCCCACCCACTTGGGCGAACGCGACGGTTTGCCCGCCAGGCCCGCTGCCGACCAGAATATCCGCATGAGACACCTTCTCACACCCGCGGTCGAACGTGCATTGCAGGCTGCGACTGCGTGGACAGGTGGTGACGGTCGTAACGAAATCGATTCGCCGCACCTACTACTAGGGCTATTGGCCGCGCCAGAAAGCCGCGCGGCGGCCGCGCTAGCCCTGGTCGGCATCGATGTTTCGGCCGTGCTGGGCCACTGGCCGCTGGCGCCCGAGATGACCGGCCGCCCGCGTCTGGCAGCCACGTCGGTGGCCTGGAATCGGCTGATGCTGTTAGCCAGCGAAATGTTCGAGGAGTATCCCCAGCCGTTGGAGCTGGCCACCGAGCATTTACTGTTGGCCCTGGCCCAGGGCGACAACGAAGTGGCGCACTGGTTGCATGCCCGGGGCTTCGACGCGGCGCAATTCCGCCACCAGGTCGATCGATGGTACCAGCACCAACCTGGTCCGCTCGCATGCGAACCAAGTACGCCGCCGCACTCGGCCGACGAAGCGCTGACCAACCATGGTCTTGGGCAAGCGATGAATTACGTGCAACTCGCACCGCAACCGTGCCCGCCGGCGCCCCTGGCTCCGCAATGTCTGTCGATCGCAGCGAGGCAGCCGGGCATTTGGCGGCTGCTCGATGCCGCTGCCAATCGCGCGCTCGAAGGTCTGCGCGTGATCGAAGACTACATCCGGTTCGTGCTCGACGATGCACACCTGTGCCGATTGGTCAAAAACGCGCGTCACGAGCTATCGGCTTTGGCCCAACAGTTCGATCGGAACTGTCGGCTGTCGATGCGCGACACCCTGGCCGATGTCGGTGTGCCGCTGGCGGCACCTGCAAGCAGCCAACGCACGCTGCTCTGCGAAGTCGTCACGGCGAATTTCTGTCGCGTGCAAGAGGCGCTGCGCAGCCTGGAAGAGTTCGGCAAACTGATCGACTCGGAATGGGCGCGCCAGGTCGAAGTGCTTCGCTACGGCATTTACACGCTGGAAAAAGCCACCGTGAGCACCGGGTCCGCGCTGACCGCTTGGCAAGAGGCCCGCATCTATGTATTGGTCGACGGCCTAGGTTCACTCCCAGAATTCCAGGCCCTCGTAACACTGCTCGTCGACGCCGGAGCGGATGCTCTGCAACTGCGCGACAAACGGCTCGACGATCGCCAGTTGCTGGCTCGAGCCCATGCGCTGCGTGACGCGACCACCGGCACCCGCACCCGATTCATCATCAACGATCGGCCCGATCTGGCCCACTTGACCCAGGCCGACGGCGTTCACGTGGGCCAGGAAGAACTGACAATTCACCAGGTGCGCGAGGTGGTGGGCCCCACGATGTCCGTGGGGGTTTCCACGCATTCCCTTGCCGAAGCCCGGCAGGCCGTGCTCGACGGCGCCAGCTACCTGGGTGTGGGCCCCACGTTCGCCTCGACGACCAAGCAGTTCGACACGTTCCCGG
>CAYSXM010000665.1:0-3121 GCA_964434905.1 uncultured Pirellulales bacterium
AACATGCCCACGACCAGCGTGGGCATGGCACCCAACTTACAACAGGGACATGCCAGCCCGCCGATGGCTCAGCAACCAGCGGTGCTACCAGACGGTGCTACGGGGCGGTGCGACGTCTTCGATCGACGAGCCCCAAGGCCACCAGGCCGCACAACGCCAGACACCAACTGGCCGGTTCGGGCACGGCGGCCCCACCGCCAGGCGATGGGCAGGTTTTGCCAAAATTGGCCGCCCACAGTGCATAGTCTCCCGCGCCCACCGAGCCATTGCCGTCGAAATCGGCCGACAGGCTACCCCGCTGACCGAACTGCGCTGCCCACAACGCGTAATCGGCGGCCCCCACTTCGCAGTCGAAGTTGGCATCGCCCACCAAACCAGGCACGTCCAAAATCGCGTTGTTCACGCCACTGGTGCGGAAGACGGCTTCCAGTAGTCGAATATCCTGGCCAGTACGGTTAACAATCCGGAGTTCCGGGTCGAGCCCGACCCGCCGCAAGATCTCGGCGTCAACGCAAAGCAGCGAATCTCCGAAGCGATCACGTTTCAGAAACGGATCACCCAACAAGATGTCGTCGAGAAACACCGACACGCCAGCCCGATCCAGTCCGTCGAAAGCCAGCACCATACCTGGCGTGGCATCGGCGCTGTCCAGCATGCCGGTAAGTTCACTGGGTAATAGCGAGAAGGCCTTGAACAGGGTGTCGAGGTTGGAAATCGTCAGCGGCTCTGGGACGACGACCGTATCGCTGCCGCCGTGGTCGCTGGCAAAAAACAGAAAATCGGAATTCGGGCCTTGGAAACCAGACAGGGCATCGAAGGCAGCCTGCAGGTTCGACTTGGTGGCTGGCAAGGCATCGATGCCCAGATCGCTGTCGTCGCCCAGCACAATGATCGACCAGGGATCGCCGGTCGACTGATAGGCAGATTTTATCGCGTTGTAAACTGACTTGATGTCGTTGACATGTCGCTGTGCGTTGGCGTTACCGGCCCACAAAATCGCGTTGTGCCCAGAGATACCCCCGAGGCGGTGATTGATCGTTTCGCCCCCGTTGCGATAAAGCGACTGGGGCGTTTCAGCACCTGAGCCGTTGGGGCCCGCGGAATCAATTGCCCGCGCAGCATTCACTATATTAATCATCGGCCCGGGCTGAACAACCAGCGGCGGGAGCAGCGCCCGCACCCAGTGGTCCAGCGGATAATTGGCACTGTTGGACTGACCCCACGAAACCTGATCGTGCCGCGCGGCCGATCCCCCCACCCAGCGCACCTGGCTTCCCAAGGCCGAATCGAGGTCGTCGAACATGCCGCCGCTGTAACATTGCTCGAACAGAAAGGTCGCCCCCCGGACGTTCGTGGTGCCATTGCTCTTTTTGAGCAGCCCCTCGGCCATGTCGGCGAACTCGGCGTCGGTAATCGCCTCCCAGCCAAGGCCGAACATGGTCGATCGCTTGTCCGCAGGTTGGTCCGAATAGAACTGCGGCTGCGCCTCGACGGAAACGGCCGTAGAAAGCGAGATCAGCAAACACGCCAGCCAGCGGTAGGGCGAGTACATGATGGTTACCCTTGAAATAACAACATGGCTGCCAGGAACTTTCCTGGGCCTGCGACACTCCGCGCAAGGCTAGTGCTTTGTCACACCAAGAATTTGGGGTGACGAAGCACGACCGCCCAACACGTAAGTGGTTGGGCGGCAACACATACAAGAGTGCTCCGCGAATTCGCTCCATTCCAAGATCAAACTGTGACGGAGCACTAGTCTTCGACGCGACGAGACCGAACTGTGGCCGCCGGGAATGGTTGGCCACATGAAAGACGGATCGGGCAGCGGTTTGTGACGCCAACCGGCCAAATCCTTTCGGTTTTTTCTGGCGAGAAGCATTTCCGCGCCCCGGCCGACGCGGATCCGGCAAGCTGCGCAAGTGGGTCGAACCGCCGGCGCCGGTGTGCTAGAGTCACCTCGCTTCCCAGAACCATTGTGTGTTTTTCCGCCACAAAACTCCATCCCAATATCCCCACGATGGCCCTCGACGTTGGTTCCTTTGCACGCCGCACGTTGCGGGCTGCCTGGCCTGCGATGTTTCTGGCAGGGGTGCTCCTGGCGAACGTGCCCCCGGCGTGGGTGGCGCGTGCCGAGCCCCCTCGGGTGCTCGACGAGCGGCTGCGGTTCGAACTGGTTGCGGCCGATCCGGACATTGTGACCCCTACCGGGCTGACCGTGCTGCCCGACGGATCGGTGTTGGTGGTTGAAAGCCACACGCATTTTCCCCCGGCCGATTATGCGGGGCCAAAACACGACCGCTTACGCCGGCTGGTCGATGCCGATGGCGATGGCCGCGCCGAACAAGTCTCGACGGTGTTCGAGGGTTCGCGGACCACCATGAGCGTGGCACGGCATCCAAACGGCACGTTGTTTCTGGCGACGCGCGATGAACTGTTTTCGCTGGGCGAACCCGACGCACAAGGAAACTATGGCGCCCGCCGCACGCTAGTACGTTTGGAAACCGCCGAAACCTATCCCCACAACGGGTTGGCCGGTTTTGCCTTCGACTGGGACGACGGTGTCGTGTTTGGGTTTGGCGAGAACTTGAACGCGAATTATCGCCTGATTGGAAGCGACGGCCACGAACTGGCTGGCGGGGGCGAGGGGGGGACGATCTATCGCTGCCGGCCCGACGGGTCGCGGCTTGAACGCCTGGCCACCGGCTTTTGGAACCCGTTTCACCTGGCGCTCGACCCCTGGCAGCGGCTGTTCGCCGTGGACAACGACCCCGACGCACGCCCGCCCTGCCGGTTGCTGCACATTGTCGACGGCGGCGACTATGGCTATCGGCGCCGCAACGGGCGCAAGGGAGTGCATCCTTTTACTGCTTGGAATGGCGAACTGCCCGGCACCCTGCCCATGCTGGCCGGCACGGGCGAGGCACCGTCGGGCGTCTTGGCCTACGGCGGTGAACACCTGCCGGCCGAATACCATGACACGCTGCTAGTCACCTCGTGGGGCGACCACCGGATCGAGCGATACCGACTGGAAAACCACGGTGCGTCGCTGCGGTCGGTGGGCGAAACCGTAGTACAGGGGGACGACGACTTTCGTCCCGTCGGCATCGCCATGGCCCCCGAC
>CAYSXM010000666.1:0-3117 GCA_964434905.1 uncultured Pirellulales bacterium
CGGCCACCCTCCGCAAACCCACGAATACGTGGCTGGAATGCGGGTGTTGGAACATTGCCTGGACAGACAACAGGGTGTGAACGTGCGCCGGCTGCTCGTCGATCGAAAGGGTGCCGAATTGCCCGCGGCCATGGCCGAGGCCGACACCGCGGTGTTCTTTCTCGCCGACGGAGCAACCTGGCTACTGGCCGACGAGGCGCGCGCCCAATCGCTAGGTGCGTTCGCCGCACGGGGCGGTGGCCTGGTGGGGTTGCATTGGGCACTGGGCACACGCGGCACACAGACCATTGACCCCTTTATCGAACTGTTCGGGGCTTGCCACGGGGGCCCCGATCGTCGCTATGCGGTGGTGTCTGGCAACTTGCAAGTGGTGGCGCCAGAACACCCGATCGTGCGGGGATTGCGTTCGGTAGCGGTCGAAGACGAATTTTATTTCGCGCTGAAACGAGATCGCCAGGCAACCGGTTGGGAACCGCTGCTGTCGATTGCCATCGAGGGTCACGACGAGACCGTGGCCTGGGCTTGGAAACGCCCTCAGGGTGGCAGGTCGTGCGGCTTTACAGGGCTGCACTTTCATCGCAACTGGAGGTTGCCGGACTATCGGCGACTGGTGGTCCAGTCGGTGCTGTGGACTCTCGATCTGCCCATTGCATCGGACGGCGAAGTGGTCAACGCCGACGACTCGGAGTTGGACGCGGACAGACCACCGCCGCGATAGCGGTGCGATCAGCCAGCGACAGGCGACTGCGCAGTTTGCCTTCATTGCCTGCCTAAGGGCGCGTCAGCCACGACGGACCTGGTGGCGACAGCGCGCTACCACCGACCACCGGAAACAAGACCCAACTCGGGCCGCGCGGTCGATTGTAAGTTGTTTTGAAAGCACATCTTGCGATGTTTTTCATGGGTGGCTACGAGTAAGTTTTTCTCGCAGTTTTCAAGACCGTGCGCTTTCGGCACGCGGCTTGCCAAGTGAAGGCCGGGGAAGGGTTGGACCAGGGTTCGACCAAGGTCTTCCCACGCGGCGTTTACAGAGGCTCGTAGCCAGCCCCGTTGGCAGCGGGTTGGCCGACCTGTGTGTCTCGGTACTCATTTGCAAGGCGGAGTCGTTCTTATGTCCTACAGGCGGATTGCGAATCTTTTTATTGGAATGATGTTACTCACCGCGGTGCCATTGGCCACGGCTTGGGGCCAAGACACGGCTGCCGACACGGCAGGCACGGAAGCCGCCACGGTGGCCGAAGCACCGGCCGAACCCGCGCCACTCACTTCGGAAGAACTGGCCACCAAGGTCGGCGAAGCGTTGGCCACACCCAAGGTGATGCTGGACACCTTTTGGGTGATGATTACCGGCATGATGGTGTTTTTCATGAACCTGGGCTTTGCCTGTGTCGAGTCGGGTTTTTGTCGTACCAAAAACTGCGTGAACATTCTGTCGAAGAACTTTGTGGTCTTTGCGGTCTCGACGATTGGCTTTTGGGTGGTCGGTTGGGGGCTGATGTTTGGCGACGGCACCCCGCTCGTCGGAACCCAGGGCCTGTGGTTCGTGTCGGGTGCCGATTCAAGTCCCCTGGCGGGTCCCGAAGGCTATCAGGGGGTGTATTCCGCGTTGAACTGGGCCACGGTGCCATTGTTGGCCAAGTTCTTCTTCCAACTGGTGTTCTGCGGTACCGCGGCCACGATCGTGTCGGGGGCCGTGGCGGAACGCATCAAGTACCACTCGTTTATCTTGTTCTCGCTGATCATGGCGGTGTGCATTTATCCGGTCGTCGGACACTGGGTGTGGGGGGGCGGCTTCCTGATGGCTCGCGGATTTGCCGACTTCGCCGGCTCGACCCAAGTCCACTCGATCGGAGGGTGGGCAGCACTAACCGGGGCGATCATCCTGGGCCCACGGCTGGGTAAGTACGGCGCAGGCGGCAAGGTAAATGCCATTCCCGGACACAACCTGACGGTCGCCACGATCGGCTGCTTCGTGCTGTGGTTCGGCTGGTTCGGTTTCAATCCTGGCAGCACGATGGGTCTGAATCCCGTCGCCATCGCCGACATCGCCGTGAACACCAACGCGGCCGCCGCGGCGGGCACGCTCTCGGCCACTATCTTGGCTTGGTTGTTGCTCGGCAAGCCCGACTTGGGAATGACACTCAACGGCTGCCTGGCAGGCCTGGTAGCCATCACCGCGCCGTGTGCTTTTGTAAATATGGGTGAGTCGGTCTTGATTGGCGCCGTGGGCGGTGTGTTGGCCGTGCTAGGCGTGTTGTTCTTTGATCGCGTCAAGGTAGACGACCCGGTCGGTGCTACGAGCGTGCACTTGGTCAATGGCGTGTTCGGCACGATCTGCGTCGGCCTGTTTGCCGATGGAGAGAAGATCAAATCGTTGACTGGAAACGCCGCCACCAGCGCCGGTCTGTTTCACGATGGCGGTACCGAGCAACTGATCGATCAATTGATCGGGGTGGGCGCGACCGCCGGATACGTGCTGGTCGCCTCGACGGTCGCCTGGCTCGTGCTGAAGTTCACGGTCGGGCTGCGAGTTTCGCCCGAAGAAGAATTCGATGGCCTGGACCACGGCGAGCACGGCAACGAAGCGTATCACGGCTTCGTGCTTTCGGCGGCTCGTGAAATGCGATCCTAACGGGATTTCGCAGCCCGTTGAAGAATTCAACGGACTCTTATCCCGCTCGGTTTCCTCCCCAGTGGACCTTCGCAAAGGCCCAGTCTCGGCGGTTTTCCGCCGGGGCTGGGCCCTGTTCTTGCGCACGCCAGATGGCGAAAATTCGACCCCCGGCCACGCTTGCGGCCTCTTTGGTTTCCAGGCCAATGTTGTAGAATGCACCCCTGCATTCGCCGGACCGACCTCTGGCAACCTCTGTCGACAAGACCCGCTCGGCCTGGCCGCAAAATAAGGCACGAAACGAACATGGACGCGATCTTGGGCGTGTTGCTGATTACCTCGGTGCTGTTGGTGCTCGTGGCGGTCACTGCCAATGTGGTGTTCGGCTCGGGCCTGCGGGGCTAACAGCTCGTTGAAAAATGCCAAGCGCGGAAACCAGCTCTGCGCGGCTCGCAAAACAACGACTTACGATGCGATTTTCCTTCGCATCCAGGCGCTGACGCAGG
>CAYSXM010000667.1:0-3116 GCA_964434905.1 uncultured Pirellulales bacterium
ATCCATGTGACACAAGACGGTACCGTCTCGGACTGGTACGATAAAACCTATCTCGTACCGGGTACTGAATTCCTTGACCCGCTCTCCAGCTGGTTTGGCCGCCGAATGGATTCCGAACTAGAACCGGGCACCGGCCCCCGCCCATTTGTCTGCCGTGGCGCAGGTCCGAACAACGAAGTTGTCGTCGCGCCGATCATCTGTTACGACGCCTGCTTCCGTGAATTGTTGCATCAATATCTGGCTGCTGCGCTGCCAGAGTCGACGCGAACGGTCGACTTTTTCGCGCTGGTCGGCAACGAAACAGCCGACGCGACCGGCTGTTTAGCCTTGTGGACGCTACGGTTTTCTCGTCTCAGAGCAATCGAGTGTCGACGCGTGATCGCGCGATCGGTCGCCGGGGGCTTCAGCGGCGTCGTGAATTCGCGTGGGAGGTTTCTGGCGGCAGAACCGCAAACCAGCGAACCATCCGTCTGGATCGATATTCATGCGGCGGCCGCGACGCCGACGAGCACTATCGACGCCAACGTATTGCGGGGAGTCGTTCTTGGCGGATACTGGGGCATAGGCGGCATGATGTTACTTCTCGCTGCGGCACGCCACGCGCTGGTGGCCACTCCGCACACCCGCGCGGTCGATCTGTTGCTGCGCGGCTGGAGTCGGCCCGGCAAGTGACAGTGTCTCGGCGGGCAACAGTGTCTCGGCGGGCAACAGTGGCACGCGCGGGCGTCGCGCATCGTTGGCTGGCGCGCCGCAGGCGGGCATGGCATCTCACAGGAGCAGGCATCATGCAGTTGGCAGGGAAACGCGCGCTGGTGACCGGCGCGGGGCGGGGTATCGGGGCGGGCTGCGCGCTGGAACTGGCCCGCGCGGGTGCGGACATCGTGCTCAACGACCGGGCCCCCAACCCCGGTGCGGAACAAGTGTTGACGGAAATCCGGTCCTTGGGTCGGGAGGCCACGTTTGCCCCGGGCGACGTCTTCGAGCGTGCAGGCTGCGAAACCGTGTTGGCCGCGGCGCTGGCCGGCGACCGGCCGCTCGATATCTTGGTGAGCAACCCCGCGCGGAATATTCGCCGGACGTTTCTGGATTACGAACCAGACGACTTCCACGCCGTGCTGAACGGCACGCTGCTGGGCGGATTCCACATGAGCCAACTGGTGGCGCGGCATCTGGTCGCGCGCGGCCAACGAGGCAAAATCGTGTTCATTTCCAGCGTACACGCCCGCATTCCCTATGGCCGCAGCGTGGCCTACAACGCCGGCAAGAGCGGGCTGATGGGCATGGCCTTCACCATCGCCAACGAGTTGTTGCCCTATCGCATTAATGTGAATGCCATTGAGCCGGGCTGGATCGACACGCCGGGAGAGCACGAAAGTTTTGGCGATGCGGCGATCGCGTCTGCGGGGGGGCAGTTGCCGTGGGGCCGCTTGGGCACCCCGGCCGATATCGGTCGCGCGGCGGTGTTTTTGGCATCGGAGGCGGCCGACTATATTACCGGCACCACGCTGCTGGTCGATGGCGGCCTGTGGCTCAAAGCGGCCCAAGAGTAAGGCGCGGCGACGCGCCGCGCGGCGTGCACGCGGGTCACCCCGAATTATTCATGAGCCTTCTGGTGCGGAGCCAAACGTGTCGCGTCTGCCGCGTCAAACTGCAATCTGCCCTGACTCACGTATTGACCAATACGCTCCAGAGCACTGGCAAAGCCAGTGGCACCAGATTACGGTTTTCCTGGCAGCCACAACACCTTCGATTCCTCGCGACGAAGTTCATGAATAATCCGTGGTCACCCGCTTTGCAACCTGCGCCGCACCGGGCGTACAGCGCCGTCAAGTGTCGTCAAGTGCCGCACGTGCAGTTGGTCGTAATTTAAATCTGAACCCGTGCGCGAGGAGTTATTGATGACCGATCTGTCGGCGATCCAGGAGATTCTGGCACCGTTGTTTCCCGGGCTGATGGGCTTGGAGTTGGTCGAGGGCACGCCAGAGCGCGTGGTGGGTCGGCTGCAGGTGCGCGCCGATCTGTGTACGGTGGGGGGCATTTTGCACGGAGGCGCGGTGATGGCTTTCGCCGACACCCTGGGCGCGGTGGCCACGGTGCTGAACATGACGGCGGGCCGCACCACGACGATCGAATCGAGCACGAAGTTTCTGGGAGCCTCACCGCTGGGAACAACCGTTATCGGCGAATGCACGCCTTTCCACCGCGGACGAACCACGCAGGTCTGGCAAACCTTGATCAAGAGCGAAGACGGCAAGCTGCGGGCCGTGGTCACCCAAACGCAATTGGTGATGACCGCGTGAGCAGGTGGTTCTACTGGCAGGGCTGCTACCACGGACTGGCGTGGTACCCAGGGCCGGCGTGGGTGGTGGCGGCCGATAAGTGACCGATTTTACCCCCCCAGGCCGGCCAATCGGGCCCTCCCCAGATGCTCGCCCCCGGGCTAGGATGAAGGGCTGCGCCGCTGCGCGTGCGGTTGGATTTCCCCTCCTGGCTGGAACGTGTGCATGACCCTCTCGGCCGACTCGCTTCCGAAAGTTTCGCGGCAGGCCACGCCGCCCCGGGGCGCGGCCAAGGGGCGGTACGCCTTTGTGAGCCTGGGCTGCCCCAAGAACCTGGTCGACAGCGAGCGCATGCTCGGTTTGTTGCAGCTCGATGGGTACGAGCTGTCCACCGATCCAGACGGCACCGATTTCGTGGTGGTGAACACCTGCGGATTTATCGAGCGTGCGCGGCAAGAATCGTATGGGGCGATTCGCGAGATGATCGAACTCAAGCGCCAAGGACGCACTCGCGGCGTGATCGTTTCGGGCTGCCTGGCCGAGCGCGAACGCGAGGCATTGCTCGAGGCGTGCCCCGAGGTCGACCATTTGGTGGGCGTATTCGGACGCGAGCACGTGACCAAGGTGGCGGATCGATTGGTGGGCGGGTTGACGGAACAGCGTACCGTGTTCCAACCGGCACCGGCGCGGGCCTTGCCCGACGGCCAGCGGCTGAGAATTACGCCCCGGCACTTCGCCTATCTGAAAATATCCGAAGGGTGTGATCGGCTGTGTACGTTCTGCGCCATTCCTAAAATGCGCGGCAAGCACGCCACGAAACCCCCGGCCGACGTGCTG
>CAYSXM010000668.1:0-3112 GCA_964434905.1 uncultured Pirellulales bacterium
TCGAGAATTTGACTTTCTACGGACAAATTTACGGTCTGAGCGGCACGCGGCTACGGACACGCCGCGACGCCGTGGTGTCGCTGACCGGCGTAGGCGACTATCGCGACCGGCTGGCCGGCAATCTCAGTGGTGGTTGGCAGCAGCGTCTGGCCTTGGCGTGCGCGCTGATCCACGAACCGCGAATTGTGTTCTTGGATGAACCGACCGCGGGCATCGATCCCGTGGCACGCCGCCATTTGTGGGATCTGTTGTTCGCGCTGTCGGGGTCCGGTGTCACCTTTCTAGTCACCACGCACTACATGGACGAAGCGGAACGCTGCTCGCGCGTGGGCTACATCTACCTTTCAAAATTGATCGTCTGTGGCGAACCCCGCGACCTGCGCGAGCTGGACGTGGTGCGACTCCCCGGCACGCGCTGGCTAGAGATCGTCTGCGACGAAAGCACCAAGGCCTATGTGGCGCTGCGTGCCCAACCAGGCGTTCGCCGCGCCACGATTTTCGGGCAGGCGCTGCACTTGCTGGTGGATCAGGAACTGACCACGGATAACCTGCGGAATCAACTCACGGCGCTCGGGCTGAAAGTCACCAGCGCCGCCGAGGTGGCGCCTTCGCTGGAGGACGTCTTCGTCGGTCTGACCGAGCAACACGCACAGGGTCTTTCGGTCGGTGCCACGTGACCCACAACCGACCCGTCGTGCGGGGTACCGGCTAGCGTTCCGTCAGCAATCGATGCACCGCTCACGCTTCTGTCCTCGGCACAAAATGACTGCATTCCGCTTACTGGGTTGACGTACCGCGGAGCGCTGGAAAGGGGGAACCGATGTTCCAGGGTTTGCGCGCCATCGTTTACAAAGAGGTGATTCAGGTTCTGCGCGACCCCGCCACAAAGTTCGTGTTCTTGATTCCGGTGTTTCAACTCGTGGTGTTTGGCTACGCCATCGACACCGATGTTCGGCATCTGCCGTTGGTGGTGTTCGACGGCGACCGTCGGGCTGCCAGTCGCGAGCTATTGGCCAAGCTGGAAAACACCGACGTGTTCCAACGTGTGGAAGATGCTCATGACCCGGCCGGAGTGCGCGACGCTATCGTGGCCGGCCGGGCCCAGGTGGGGCTGTTGATCCCGGTCGACTATTCGCGGCGTCTGCTCGACCATCGGTCGGCCCAGGTTCAAGTTCTAGTCGATGGTTCCAACAACACGGTCGCCTCCCAGGCACTCAACGCGGTCAACGGTGCCGCACTGGAAGAATCGTTGCGGCGACTGGGGCTGACGCGGCTAGATCGCTTGCCGTTGGACCTGCGCCCCAAGATGCTCTTCAATGAGGACATGACCAGCGCGCGGTTTTTCGTGCCGGGCCTGTTGGGTGTCATCCTGCAAATAGTCACGGTTTTCCTCACGGCGTTCAGCGTGGTGCGCGAACGCGAGCGCGGTACCATGGAACAGTTGATGGTCACGCCGGTAGGTCGCGGCGCGCTGATGCTCGGCAAACTCTTGCCCTTCGCGGCCATCGGCCTCCTGGAAACCGGAGCGGTGCTGCTGCTGATGGTCTATGTGTTCGGAGTGCCCATTGCCGGAGACAAACTGTTCCTCTTCAGTTGCTCCGCGCTGTTTCTGTTACCCAGCCTAGGCTTGGGCCTGCTGATTTCCACGATTGCCAGCAATCAGGCCGAGGCCTTGCAATTGGGCATGCTGATCATGTTGCCGTCGATCTTGCTCAGCGGCTTCATGTTCCCACGTGAGCAAATGCCCTGGCCCATCTACGCGATTTCGTGTGGCATTCCTGTCACCTATTATCTGCAGATCCTGCGGGGAGTCATCTTGCGCGGTGCCGAGAGTCGACACCTGTGGCAACCGGTGTTCATGTTGCTCGGCTTCGGCCTGGCGATCATGAGCGCCAGCACGCTGCGTTTTCGCAAGCGGCTAGCCTAGCTGTCGGAAACGTTGACCCCCTAACCCGCTTCAACCTTGCCAGGTGCCGGACCAAGTACGTCACTGCGGGACAGAAAAACAAGCGAATTGGTCGGGGTGGCATCGCCCCGGGGAAGGGGCACGGCCCGCGGTCCTGGCCGAGGCTTGCTACACCGTCGACTCGGCCTGGGAACCGGCGGCCGTCGGTGGCCCCGGTGTGCCATTGGTTCGATTGGCGCGCGCTCGACGCAACGCCTCGAAACGCTGGGCCCGTTCACGATGGCGACGGTACCACACCCACGCGATCGAGGCCGCGGCCGCCACCACCAGCACCGTCAGCGTGTATTCCGCCCCGCGGATCCACTTCCACCACTCGACAATGTGATCGGCGAAGTAATAGCTCAACCCAAAGAAGCAAGTGACCACGGCCGTCACGCTCACCAGGTCGACCAGCAAGAATCGCCGAAACGGCACCCGCAGTATCCCCGCCGCGAGAAAAACCGGCGACCGCAAACCCACCAGAAACCGAGCCAGGAAAAATACCTTGAACCCATGCCGGCGAATCATGCGCTCGATCTGCTCCTCGCGCTCGGGACGAATGAACCGAGCCACCAGGCGGTGCTCGCGAAGCGCGCTGTGGCCCCAGCGATAACCAATGAAATACATCACGCAATCGCCACCCACCGAACCGCAAATACAACTCAACAGCGCTAGCCAGGGGTTCAGCGGCTCGGCCAGGTAGCCAGGATTGCTGGCTATGCCCGCCAACACGACCGGCACCTCTTCCGGAATAGGAAAACCGGTGCCCGTGAACACCAGAATGCCCACCAAGCCGAGATACGTGACGCGGGGAAGATAGCTCAGCATGAGGTCGGCCTGGCGAACCCGCGCGCGCGATTCGGACGAACTAGGAGTGACATCGAAAAATACTCGGTCAAAGCGCGGTTGGCATGGCGTCGGTCCACGCTGCTAGAGACCAGGGCCCAGGTTACCACGACAGGCTTCCTGGAGTCGGCGAGGCAGGCGACCTGCAATACCCTACCAGTCGCGACCACCCCACCAAACTGGCCCCGCATCCCCCCTGCCAGCCTCCCCCGGCGCCGACCCCAAATTATACCACCACCTCGGGCATAATCGGCCAGGGGGAAGTGCCAGTTCCCTGCCCGTCTAGTCGGGCGGAGCCTGCAACGTTAACCTGAACTTCCG
>CAYSXM010000669.1:0-3112 GCA_964434905.1 uncultured Pirellulales bacterium
GAAGGCCTGGTTCACCACTGCCCGGGCTTGCGTCATGTTGCCGGCACCGACGAACCGGGCGGTCATGGCCGTGGCGCCAATGCCCACCACGGCAAACAGGTTGGCCAAGGTCCACGAGAGATAGATCATCAGGCTGACCGCCGCCAGATGCTC
This sequence comes from uncultured Pirellulales bacterium, assembly GCA_964434905.1. Lineage (GTDB taxonomy): Bacteria > Planctomycetota > Planctomycetia > Pirellulales > CAYNRE01 > CAYSXM01. Next base: position 154 of record CAYSXM010000669.1, read on the forward strand.
GCGCTCGAGATAGTGGCCAGTCAACAGTGCGTCGGATTGCACGACCAGCATCAACAGCAGTTGCTCGGCCAGAACGGGCACCACCAGGCGCGCAATGGGGCGCAGCAGCGACCCACTGCTGGGCAGAGGTCGAGACCCATCGCGAGTTGGCAGCGGCGCGGCCGTGCTACCGGTGCTTCTCGCGGTGTCGGCCGATGGTTCGTTGCCGGTCACGTTGGTGCCTGTTTGTTTATCGAGAATCTAGCGTTTGCTAGTTCGAGGGTTGTAGACGATCTGTGGTGAATTAGGCCACAGCACAGCGAGTTTTTCTCAGCCGGTGTGCCGGGCGCGACCGGGGGCAGGCAGCCAGGTCAGGGGGCCAAAGCGGAAAAAGATGCCTGGTCGAGACTTCGCCCACGCGGCTGGTAAGATGGCTCGGGAAGCTGGCCGGCCGCGGTCACCTTGTCACGTTGTCGACTTGGCCGCCACGGTTTGACAGCGCCCCCCTTGTTGTTCGTGAAGCATGTCCCAGGCTTCTTTTCAAAACACAGACCTGCCACGCACGGTGTGCCAGGCGCCGTGGGTGTCGATGTTTTTCGACACCCTGGGCCAGGTGCGCGCCTGCTGCGTGAACCATACCTATGCACTGGGGCACGTGGCGGGCCAGCGTCTGCCCGACATCTGGCACGGACCGGCGGCCCAGCAACTGCGCGATGCGTTGGCGCGGGGCGACTTCAGCATGGGTTGCGAGTTCTGCAAATGGCAGGTCGGCGACGGCACGGAACAGGTGGCGCACGCCCGCAAATACGACCCGTTTCCACGTAGTGCGCCGGGCGCGCTTTGGCCGAGCAACCTGGAGTTCAATCTGAGCAACACGTGCAACCTGGAATGTCCGATGTGCGACGGCGAGTTGTCGTCGGCCATTCGCGCGCGGCGGGACCGCCTGCCGCCGTTGCCCAAGGTGTATGGCGACCAGTTTTTTGAGGATCTGCGCCCGTTCCTGCCCCACGCGCGAACCATGCAGTTTTTAGGGGGCGAGCCATTTCTGGTGCGCGAGCATTTTCGCGTGTGGGATCTGCTGATAGAGGATCGCCTGACGCCGCGCTGCGAAATCACCACCAACGGCACGCAGTACAACGCGCAGGTCGAGCGTGTGCTGGAACACCTGCCCGTTTCGATCAACGTCTCGCTCGACGGCGCGACGCCGGCCACCGTCGCCGCGCTGCGCCGCAACGCCCAGTTGGACCAGGTGTTGACCAACTTTGCCAAGTTCCATCGCTACACTCGCGAGCGCGGAACAGCGATCGGTTTCAATTTCAGCTTGATGCAGCAGAACTGGCGCGAGTTCGGCGAGTTCCTGGTGCTGGCCGAAGCGTGGCAGACCAAGGTCTCGATCTGCACCGTGGTCCACCCTGCCCGGTTCAGCCTGTATGCCTTGCCGGTCGCCGAGTTGAGCCAGGTGGTGGACACGCTCGACCGGCAAGATGCCACGGTGCGGGGCCATTTGGCAGTCAACCTATCGGCGTGGGACGACACGCGCACCCGGCTGCGGCAACGCGCAGCGCACCACGCCGAGGGGCGCCTCGACTTCGTGCCCGCGGGGCTGACCGATTCCTTTCGCCAGCCGATGGACGCACCGGATCTCGAGTTGGCGGTGCGGGCGGAATTGTGTCTTTGGAGCCGCGGTGGCGCGGTCACCGCACTGCGCTGCGATCGAGAAGACACGATCGAAGGCCTGGGCGAAGGTGAGCAAGATTTCTTGGAGATTCCCGCAGAACAATGCTTGGGAAGGAACGCGGAAAGCATCTTCGCCTTTGCGCGGGTGCGACTAGGACCCGGGGTGCGCGTGCTGCGGTGGGAGGTTTCCGACACGCGGTTGGATCGTGTGCTGGCTTTCACCTCGCCGCGACAGACGACGCGTTTTGTTCGGATGGTGATTCTGCCCCGCTGGCAGGCTGGAGAGTTGCGGGGTTCTACCACCCTGGCCACTTTGGCGCGCGAATTGCCCGACGAATCGTAGAAGTGTGCAGGCGACCCAGAGCGTCGGGGCTGAATCGTCGGCCTGGCGATGGTCCCCCCTAAGTCGTACGCCCATGCGAGGAAGGCTGGGGTGCCAAGTGGCTCTGCCCGTGCCGTGCGCACGGGCCACCACGGCGCAGACGGGGTCGCCAGCGCGTTGTGGCTGGCCTTGAATTTCCTGGCTCGGACCCCCAAAATGGCCCGGTTGCGAGGCCCGCTTGGGCGGTCGAACCAACCCGGGCAATTTTCGCGTTTCCCGAACACCGTTCTTGGCGAATCAGGTCCGACATGCCAACCTTTGAAGAAGTTGAACAACTGAAGCGCACCTACACCGACAAATATGTGGTGGTCAGCGGTGGTCGGCCCGAGTTGGCACGCTTTCGCGACCAGACGGGTACGGTGCGCACGGTGAACATGAGCGGTCGGGCACTTGTCGAATTCGACGGCAACGCCAACATCGGCTGGTACGACATCGACCTGGGCTACTTGAAGGTGGTCGAGGCCCCGCTGGCGAAGCCCGCGACTGCGAAACCCGCGACTGGCAAGCCCGCCGCTGCGAAACCCGCGGCTGCTAAACCCGAGGCGAGGGCCGCAGCAGCCGCTCCGGTGAAGCCGGCGGCCAAACAGGCTGGCAAATCTAGTACGGCAGATATTCTGGCCGCGGCGCGTGCCAAGTCGGGCGGCGGATCCGCGCCGGCCGCCGCGCAGGTGCCACCGGCGGCCAAGGCATCGCCAGCGACCACACCCGCGGCCGGTGCCAAGAAGCCCAGCACGGCGGATATTCTGGCTGCGGCGCGCGGCAAGGGGGCACCCACCGCAAGTGCGGCCTCCGCACAAGTGCCACCGGCAGCCAAGGCATCGCCAGCACCAAAACCTGCCGTAGCGCCGGCCCAGGAACCGGCACCTACTAAGGAAGCGGCGCACGTCGAGAAACCGGCGGCGAAGAAACCGGCCGCTCCCA
>CAYSXM010000670.1:0-3109 GCA_964434905.1 uncultured Pirellulales bacterium
CCGTGCCAAACTCGGCTAGCCGCAGCGGCAAGTCGCGATAGCTTCGCGGCTTCGACTTATAAATCATGATGTGGTGCGGGCAGTTCATCGGCTTCAGCAGATAGCGTTCGCCTTCTTCCATTTCGATCGGCTTGAACTGGCTGTCGGCATAGTACGGATAGTGCCCCGACGTTTCGTACAGTTCCACACGGCCAATGTTCGGCGTGTAGACCGGGTCGTAGCCACGACGCACCAGTTCGTCTTTGATGAACGATTCCAACTCACCGCGAATCACTGCCCCCCGCGGCTGCCACAGAATCAGCCCCGAACCCACCAGGGGGCTGATCGTGAACAACTCGAGCTGTTTGCCCAGCAGCCGATGATCGCGACGTTTGGCCTCTTCCAGCCGGGTGAGATGGGCCGTTAGGTCGGCCGCTGAAAACCACGCCGTGGCATACAGTCGCTGCAACTGCTGTCGCTGTGCGTCGCCCTTCCAATAGGCACCCGCCACCGACAACAACTTGAAGGCCCCGATCGCCCCCGCGCGCGGCACGTGCGGCCCCCGGCACAGATCCAGAAACTCGCCCTGGCGATAGAACGACAATTGCTGGTGTTCGGCCAACCCGGTTTCGATGTGCTCTACCTTGAGCGTTTGCCGCAGATCGCGGCATAGCGCCACGGCCTCTGCGCGGCTCTCTTCCAGACGCTCGAACGGCTCATCGGCACGCACGATCTGGGCCATTTCGGCCTCGATCTTTCCGAAATCTTCCTCAGTCAACGCGTGGTCCAATTCGAAATCGTAATAAAAACCGTTCTCGATCGTGGGACCAAAGGCCAGTTGCACTCCCTCGAACAGCCGCATCACCGCCCGGGCCATCACATGCGCGCACGAGTGCCGCATGACCGCCAGGGCCTCGGGGTCCTTTTGGGTCAACAGTCGCAACGCCACCCGACCCGATTCCGGCAACGGCGTGTCGACACCCACCACCCGGCCATCGACCACCGCGGCCAGGGCGGCCTTGGCCAGGCGGGGGCCAATTTCGGCTGCCACGTCGATCACGCGCACGCCAGCAGCCGTGTATTGTTTGACGCTGCCGTCGGGCAAATGAACTTCCAGCATCTCTCGACCCACTTCCTGTCGGAAGAAAATGACTTCGTGCCTGGGCGGTCACCTGGCGTGGGGTTCCATCGGCGGGCGCGGCCGCCCCCCAAACATGGCCGCCGGTGCACATGACCTGGCCAGCCCCTCCGGCGCGCCGCAGGCCCGTTTGGTAGAACCCCAGCTACCGGCCCAACATCCACGACCTGCCACAACCCAGCAGGTTCGCGACAAAGTATAAAAGGGCTTGCCCCCAGGGCCCAGTGCGAATTGGGCCACCCGGGCCGCGCGGTGAACCCGAAACACCAAGCCGTTCGCCCCCCGGGCCCCTTGACGCCGCCCCGGTTGGCTGTTCAGATTGTCAGCCGTTCTCCAGAGATTCGGCCCGCCGCGGCCTTCGGTCGCGCGACCAGCTCCGGTTGGTCGGCACCCGCCGGTTCCTCGGCAGAGAACGCCCCCGGGCGGCTAGCTCAGTTGGTTAGAGCACCAGCTCGACAAGCTGGGGGTCACAGGTTCGAGTCCTGTGCCGCCCATTGGTGATTTGTACGCACGCCGCGAGTGTTTTCGCGCAAGGCGATGTCACAAGCCGGGCCTTGGCCGCCAGCGCCGGAATGAGCGAACCCCATTTGTCGCGACTGCTGAAATCACCGCGATCCGCGGTGAACTGATCGGTTCGCCGGCGGTCACCAGCCGGGTGCGGAGGCACGACAGCCGCACGCCCTGCTGCCTCTCGCGTAGGGGCACCTTCGGATGCCACCGCTCGACCAATTCCGCGCGCTGCTGCGCGTGTGGCCGTGTTTAGCGACGCGACGGCCGGCGATTGCCGCCGTCTACGAGATAGTACGCGGCTGAGTGGGTAATAATTTCGCCACGGAGCCGCTGGCACCGGCGGTCCTAGATTGGCACGGTTTGGCAGTGGATTGAGTTGCGGCTACCAAAGTGTCCAAGCAGAAAGAATGACGGTCCCCCAAGACGCAACTTGACATGTTATACTAGAACTAGGATAATCATCCGGTGCGCAGTGACTCCGATGAGCCGGCTCCCAAGCCATTGAAATGGATTGGCTCGTCAAAGGCCGATTTGGACGCGTTCCCCGGTCCGGCGCGACGTGAGGCTGGGTATGGGCGTTACTTGGCACAGATCGGCATGAAGGCCCAGAAGGCCAAACCGCTCCAGGGATTTGGCGGCGCGGACGTGCTGGAAGTGATCGCCGATCATGCGGGCGATACGTATCGGGCGGTCTACACCGTGAGGTTTGCCGAAGTCGTTTACGTTTTTCACGCCTTCCAAAAGAAATCCAAGAAAGGCATCGCCACACCGAAGCCGGACATGGACCTCATCAAGTGGCGTCTTAAGGTGGCGGCCGAACGATACCAACAGCGGAATGAAGATTGAGTGATGACAAAAGATATTCAGGTGGAACCTAGCAGCGGCAACGTGTTTGCCGATTTGAGAATTCCGAACCCCGAACAGTATTTGGCGAAGGCTGAGTTGGCGGCCAAGATTCTCAAGATTGTGCAGCGGCGGCGGCTAACCCAAGCTGCCGCAGCCAAGCTGCTGGGAATCAGTCAACCCAACGTATCTGCACTTTTGAACGGTCGCCTCGATGGATTTTCCACAGACCGACTATTCCGGTTCCTTAATGTGCTCGGCTGTAACGTGCGGATTAGCGTGTCGCGCCCCAATCCACGCACGCAGGGGCATGTGCAGGTGATTTCTCCGTAACTTCTCGCTGCCTGGATAGACGCCGCTGGGCGGCGGCGCGAATCAGCGCCGCGTGACCTGTCCGGGGAGCCTTTCCTAGTTGTTGCTTGGTGCTGCGAAAAACCTGGCGAGCAGTTCGCCAGGAAGCCACGATTCGGCAACGAAACCGGATGCCGAGTTCAGTTCGTGGAGCCGGTAGGCGCAGCCGATGCGGCGGGGTGCCGATAGTCGGCGTTGCAGGCGCTCGCGAACGATGGCTCGTAGCTTCTTGTCGTCCGTGTCGACGAATTGCTGCTCCTGGCCGCGCTAGCCTTGCCGGCCGTAGTG
>CAYSXM010000671.1:0-3105 GCA_964434905.1 uncultured Pirellulales bacterium
AGCAACTCGAAGTCGATCGCCGCCTGGTAGAGAAACGCATTCACGACCTGCAAGGTGAGCTGCGCACGATTGAACGTCGCAAGGATCGCCAGGTTGCGGCGCGTCGCGACCGCATGACGGTCTCGCTGGTCGGCTACACGAACGCCGGCAAGAGTACCCTGATGAACACGCTGACCGGCGCCGGCGTGCTGGCCGAAGACAAACTGTTCGCCACGCTCGACACGCGAACCCGACGCTGGCATCTGCCCGGCTGGGGGCCGGTATTGCTGAGCGACACCGTGGGTTTCATTCGCGATTTACCCCATTCGCTCATTGCCAGCTTCAAGGCCACGCTCGAGGAATCGCGGCAGGCCGACCTGTTGTTGCACGTGGCCGATGCCAGCAACCCGGCCGCCCTCGAGCAAATTGCGGCGGTATTCCGCGTGCTGGAGGAATTGGGCATCGAACAAAAAGACGCCTTGCTGATCCTTAACAAGGTGGACCTGCTTGAAGACCGTGGCCAGCTCGAAGTGATTCTGAATCGTTATCCGAATGCCATTGGGGTCAGCGCGCGCAGCGGTCTGGGGCTCGATCGGCTGGCCGCTGCGGTCAGCGAAGCGCTGTCCCACGGATTTCTCGATGTCGACGTCGAAATGGGCGTCGACAATGGCCGCCTCTTGGCGTATCTAGCCGCGCACGGTGAAGTTCTTTCCCGGTCGTATCACGACCAACGGGTTGTGGTCCATTGTCGGATTCCACAACAATACGTTGCCAAGATTCGAGACGACGGCGTACGGATTCGCTATCATCAGCGGTCTGGCGAACTGTCACGGCTGGCTGCGGAGAATGTCGCAGATAGCGCCGTGGAGGATGTCGCCTGATTTGCCAGCCTGGCTGGCCGCTGCGGTCGGCCGGTGTCCGGTCCACGTAGGAGACCCCCTTGGCCCGACGCCAACTGCGAGATTCTCGCTGGCTGATCACCGGTGCCTCGAGCGGAATTGGCTGGGCCTTGGCCCAGGAACTGGCCCGCGTCGGAGCGCGGCTGCTGTTGGTCGCGCGTCGCGAGGAACGTCTGCGCGCACTGGCCGAAAACCTGGCTCCCGGCGGACCACACCTGGTTCTGGCCGGCGATATCACCCAGCCCGGCGTACGTGTCTTGGCCGTAAGAACCGCCGTCGAAGCCTGGGGCGCCCTCGACGGCCTGGTCAACAACGCGGGTGTTGGAGCAAGATGTCCGTTTGTCGATTCCGATGCCGCGAATCTGCGCCAGTTGTTCGAGTTGAATTTTTTCAGCGCCGTGGAACTTGTTCGCGAGGCACTACCCTGGCTGCAACAAGGACGCGATCCGTTGGTGGTCAACGTGGGGTCGATCTTGGCCCGGCGCGGCGTGCCTGGTTACGCCGACTACTGCGCCAGCAAGTTCGCCCTACAAGGTTTTAGCGAGGCCCTGCGCGCCGAATTGTGCCACCTTGATATCGATTTGTTGATGGTCAACCCGGGTACTACCCAGAGCGAGTTTTTCGAGCGACTGTTGGCCCGGGGTGGGCCCCTTGCTGCTTCGGGAAAACGCGGAGTTCCTGCCGCCTACGTGGCCCGCGCAACCGTGCGCGCGATCGCGCGGCGGAAACACGAAATTGTTCCCAGTTGGCCGGGCAGGGCATTGGTTTGGACCAATCGTCTGGCGCCACGCCTGCTCGACACGCTGCTGGCACGTGCGGCAGGTCGCCGCCCAAATTCTCAGGAATAGCTGCGAAATACGTCCATCTTGAACGAACTCGGCGCTTCTGGCGAGAGTCGCGCCTGGCAGCGATTGTGCGATCGGGCGGCCATCGCTAAGCCAGGCACTTGAGATGACGCGCGCGGCCAACTAGCGTGGAAGGAGATTCAAACGGCAGATCGGCACCACTCGACCGATTCGCCGATTCGCCGATGGCTCGCATTGCGGAGTGCGTCGACATGCGCTGGAATTGCCTGGCCCTGGGGGCCTGTGCCTGGTTCTTCTTGGGCTGCGGCGCCAGGGAACAATTTTTGGGCCGTGCACAGGGGCAGCCCCCCGCCCAAGTTCCACCGACGGCCGAGCAAGACGGTTCAGAGCTCAAGAGTCGCTTCCTGCGAGCACTTTCCACCGCGCTCAATGACGCTGCGGACGGGGACGACGGTTCTTCCGGTATCGACCGCGACGACCACGACGAGATGCTGCATCAGGCCGATCGCGAATTGAGCCAAGTGCTCGAACAGCACCCGCGCGAGGCGATCTTGCGGGCCAACTGCCGCATGCCTGAAGTAGTGATCGATCCATTGCCTCTGATGCCGGGAGAGGGCCCGCTACCCAGTCCGAGCGCTGCGGTCCCGCAAGGTTCCAATGCGCCGGCTGTACCTGTGCCAGCCCAACCACCTGCGTCAGCGGCCGGTGGTCACTAGCGCGCTTGTTCTCAATAGACCTAGCAGCCCGTTGAAAAGGCCATCGTGGCAATTTTCAACCTCGCCGAATGCCGAGAAGAGTTTCGCGAGGCTCGGAATACAACGCCTTACGTTGCTATTTTGCCATCGCATGCATGCGATGGCGCAGCACGTTGAATTCTTTAACGGTGTTGTGGTTGCCAGGAAAACCGTCATCAGGTGCCACTGGCCTTGCCAGTGCTTTGAGGCGTGTTGGTGAATACGTGAGTCAGCGGCGACGGCCGTTTGACGCGACCGACGCGGCAGGAGCGGCACGTTCGCTTCCGCGGCAGAAGGCTCATGAATAGTCCGGGGTCAGGGACTTTCTTCCCCAACCAGCACGTTGCGTCCGATCAACCGCCCTGCACTCGTGGCGAATCGTTGTCCTGCATTGCGCTGAGCTGGGTTGAGGTCGGCTGCGCTGGGCTGACCGCAGGACGACTTCGAGCCTTTCCACGATGCCGGTTTTCAATCGGCTGACAAATGACCGCGAGATCCGCGACGGCGGGGTCGGGAACATTCTTCCGTCAATCCGCACCGTATTCAGCCAACTTCAGACCGCCAATAGCCAGGTAATGTCCCCCCTCTGGATTGACGTTGCAGTGAGTGGGACGTACGTCAAAGTCGAAATAATCGGAAAACTCACCCCAAATTGCTCAACCGGAAGTGGAAGGAGTCCCGATAGCA
>CAYSXM010000672.1:0-3099 GCA_964434905.1 uncultured Pirellulales bacterium
TCATCCGGACTTGCACTTGGAAAGCTATCGCCAGGTGACGATTGAAATCTGGACGCACGCCATCGGCGGGCTTTCGGAAAACGATTTCGTCTTGGCCGCCAAGATCGACCAGTTGCCCGCACCCGCACCGAGTTGACTTCCAACGCGTGCCCGCCGCGCCCCGGGCTCGCTTGGCCGTCGCAGGTATTATCTTGGGCCGCACGCACGCGTTGTCCCCACACCCAGACCGAAACGACCACTACGCCATGGCCCTGTCGCCCGCACCAGGTTTGCCGATTGTTGAACTGCCCACGGCGGCGCGCGCCGGCACGGCCCCGGCGCTTCCGGCGTCGCCGCCGCTGCCGATGACCATGGACGAAGTCCGCGCGCGTGGCTGGGAAGAAGTCGACGTGGTGTTCGTGACCGGCGACGCGTATGTCGATCATCCTAGCTTCGCCAACGCGCTGTTGGGGCGCTGGCTGGAATTCCACGGCTATCGCGTGGCGATTGTCAGTCAGCCCGACTGGCGCACCTGCGAAGCGTGGCGTCAATTTGGCCGGCCTCGTTTGTTCTTCGCCATCAGCGCGGGGAACATGGATTCGATGATCAATCACTACACGGCCAACCGCAAGGTGCGTAACGACGATGCCTATAGCCCTGGGGGGCGCATCGGGCGGCGCCCCGACCGCGCCACGTTGGCCTATTGCCAGCGCGCGCGCGAGGCCTATCGCGGCGTGCCGGTGGTGTGCGGCGGCGTGGAAGCCAGCCTGCGCCGCTTCGCGCACTACGACTATTGGAGCGAAAAAGTCCGCCGGTCGATCTTGCTCGATGCCAAACCCGACCTGCTGGTGTTCGGCATGGGCGAACGGGCGATCGTGGAAATCGCCGGACGGTTGGCCGCCGGCGAACCGGTCGAGGCGCTGCGCGATCTGCCGGGCGTGGCCTATCGGCTGGGGGCCAAGCAGTCGCCGCCCGACACCGCGCGGGCCTTGCCCAGCTTCGAGACCGTCTCCAGCGACAAGCTGGCCTTTTGCGAGGCCACACGGGCGATCCACTATGAAACGAATCCTTTCAACGCGCGGGCCTTGTACCAACGGCACGATCGCGAAACGGTGGTAGCCAACCCGCCTGCTCGCCCGCTGGACCAGGCCGAGATGGATCGCGTGTACGGGCTGCCGTTTACGCGTCGGCCGCACCCCAGCTATCGCGGCGAATCGATTCCAGCCTGGGAAGTCGTCCGGCATTCGGTGCAGATCATGCGTGGCTGTTTCGGGGGCTGCACGTTCTGTTCGATCACCATGCACGAAGGGCGGATCATCCAAAGCCGCTCGGCCGACAGCGTGCTGGGCGAGGTGCGGCGCATGGCGGCCGAACCCGACTTCACCGGCACCGTGAGCGATCTGGGCGGGCCCACCGCCAATATGTACGAGATGCGCTGCGCGCGGCCCGAGGTCGAGGCCAAGTGTCGCCGACTAAGCTGCGTGCATCCAACCATCTGCAAGCTGCTGGGAACAGACCATGGCCCGTTGGTCGACCTGATGCGCCGCGCGCGCCAGGAGCCCGGGGTCGACCAGGTGCTGATCGCCTCGGGCATTCGCATGGATCTGGCGCGTCGCAGCCCGGAATACATGCGCGAACTGGTGCGGCACCATGTGGGCGGGCATTTGAAGGTGGCCCCCGAGCATGTCGATCCGTTGGTGCTCGACAAAATGAAAAAGCCCGCCAACGACGACTTCCTGGAATTCGATCGCCAGTTCCGCCAGGAATCGGCCCGGGCCGGCAAGCGGCAGTACCTGGTGCCATATTTTATTGCCAGCCACCCGGGCAGCGATCTCGATGCGATGATCGAACTGGCGCTGTTCCTTAAACGTAACGGCTATCGCCCCGACCAGGTACAGGACTTTATCCCCTCGCCCATGGACGTGGCCACCTGCATGTATTACACGGGGCTGGATCCGTTCACTTTGAAACCGATGTTTGTGGCGCAGCACCTGCGCGACCGAAAATTGCAACGGGCCCTGCTGCAATTCTTCAAGCCGGAAAACTATTTCGAAGTGCGGCGGGCACTAGAACAGGCGGGGCGCCAAGATCTGATCGGCGGCGGTTGCGACGCGCTGATTCCAGCCGCTGCTCCGCGCGAGGCCCTGGCCGCGCGGCGCCAAGCGGCCAACCAGTCGGCCCGCGCCCGGCCTTCCGCTGGCAGCGCCGCCACCGAAGGCCAGTCCGGCTACCGACCACACCGCCGCACCGCCGCGCGGCGCAAGCGCGATTAGTGCCTTGTCACACCAAGAAATTGGGGTGACAAACCACGACCGCCCAACACGTAAGTAGTTGAGTTTTGTAGGCCAGGCCGTGGCTGACGAGAGCTACTCTGGGTGCCACTGGGCTTTGTGCCGCTGGGCTTTGCCAGTGCTCTCGCGGTCGGGTGTCGAAAGTTTAGGTGCTTGAAAACGCACAGCCCGACTTGCATCATTCACCACGAAATTGACCGCGAAGACACAGCGACACGGAGAACAGGCACCAGACAACCGGTCGCGATTCACAGCCGCGCCGCACGACGCTATGCCTGCTCCGCACTTCACTCGCTCAGCCGTCGGTGTTTACACGGCCACAACGCTGCCGCCGCGATCTCCATCACCTGCTCTCCCTCTCCCTCTCACTCTGTCTCACTCTGTCTCTCCCTGTCTCCCCCTGTGTCTCGCTCTCTCTCGCATTTCTCCGTGGCAATTCTCTCCGTGTCTCCCTGGTTGCATTCTCCATGTGGACCCTTACAGAAGACTCCGCCGGATCGAGTGTTTTGTAGGTCAGGCCGTGGCTGACGAGAGCTGCTAGTCACGCAGTTGAAACAGCCGTTTGAGCGCCTCGATCAGCGCGTGGGGGGTTCCCCCGCGTGCTTCGTCGCGCAGCGATTCAAGCGGCGGATGCAACAGCTTGTTCACCAACCGATCGAACGATTGGCTGACTTCCAGCCGAGCGCGCTCGTCCAATTCAGGCAACTTGTTGAACAACCGGCGCAGCTCATCTTCCTTGGGGCGATGCCAACCCTGTTTGAGCCGCATAATGATCGGGGCTGTCTCACGGTGAAATAGCTCCTGCATGAAGGCGGCCGTTTCCTGCTCG